>JAFGTL010000471.1 GCA_016934125.1 Candidatus Hydrogenedentota bacterium | reverse complement strand
GCGGCCTGGAAACTGGCGGCCAGATCGGCGAGGGGGGCCTTGGTGCTCCGGAGTTCGTAGAGCACGGCGGTTTTCAGGCCGCTGTAACTGAATTCGAGCGAGTCGGAGTCGGCCATGGCGCGGGGGAACGCGATGGCGTCCGGGTTGCCGCCCTTGGCGGCATCCTGGATCGAGGGCCCGCCAGGATAGGGGAGGCCGAGGAGGCGGGCGGCTTTGTCGAAGCATTCGCCGACGGCGTCGTCGCGGGTGGCGCCGAGGATATCGTAGCGGTGGGGTTCGGGGCAGTCGATGATGCAGGTGTGGCCGCCGCTGACGACAAGGGCGAGAAAGGGGAACGCGGGCGGGGTATCGGTGAGGAAGGCGGAGAAGAGGTGGCCTTCGATGTGGTGGACGGGGACAAAGGGCACGCGCCAGGCGTAGGCGAGGGCTTTGGCGAAGTTGACGCCGACGAGCAGGGAGCCCATCAGCCCGGGGCCGCAGGTGGCGGCGACGGCATCAACGGGGGCCGCGTCCCCCGTGGCGCGCGCGGGCGCTGTCGGGCGCGCCTCTCCCCCACTCTGTTCGGCGCCGGCGGACGCTGCGGCGTCGGCGAGGGCCTGTTCGAGGAGTTGGGAGATGCACTCGGTGTGGTGGCGGGAGGCGATCTCGGGCACGACGCCGCCGAAGGGCGCGTGGATGGCGATCTGGGAGGCGACTTCGTTGGCGAGGATACAGCGCCCGTCTTCGACGACGGCGACGCCGGTTTCGTCGCAGGAGGTTTCTATGCCGAGGATGCGGCTCAATGCACCAACTCCGAGGCGTGGACGAGGGTGACGCCGGATTCTTCGAGGGTGGGGAGGAACTCGGCGAGGGCCTGGGCGGTTTTGGGCCGGAAATGGCAGATGCCGATGGCGGCGCCTTGTTCTTTGGCGGTGTCGACGAGTTCGGTGAGCTGGGTGCGGATCTTGCCGACATCGGCCTCGTTGTCGAGGAACACGTCGCGTTCGGCAGAGGGCACGCCGAGTTCCTGGGCGAGGGTGTAGGCGACGGTTTCGGCGGTGGTGCGGCTGTCGACGAAGTAGAGGCCGCGCTCCTTGACGAGTTCGAGGAAGGCGCGCATCGATTTCTCGTCGGCGGTGAACTTGGATCCGGTGTGGTTGTTGACGCCGACGGCGCCGGGCACCTGGGCGAGCGCCTTTTCCGTCAGCGCGCGGATCTCATCTTTCGTCATCGCGATCTTGATGGATCCGGGGAACTTGGCGCTCTTGCTGTTGGTTTCCATGGGCATATGGAGCATCACCTCGAAGCCCTTCTCGGCGGCCCGTTGCGCGGTAGAGGTGGTTTCATCGCAGTTCGGGAGGATCGAGAGGGTGAGGCCCGTGTCTAGGCCGAGTATGGCCTCGGTGCTCTCTCCGGGATAGCCGCCGTCATCGACGATGATGGCGATACGCGGGCCGGCGTCGCCGGCGGCCTTTGCGCCGGACGCAGCTGGCGCGGCGCCCGAGTCGTCGAGATCGACGGAGTTGAGCGGGAGATCGTCGTATGCGGGGAGCGCGGCGTCCCCGTCTGCGGGCGTCTTGGCGGGGCGGACGGGCACGACAGGCAGTTCAATGGCCGGCAACTCGGCAACGGCCCCAACCAGGACGAGTTCGACGCAATCCAGGCCGGACAGGGACAGGGTGAACGTGGATTCCGACGGGGTGGCGCTGGGCCCCGTGCGCAGATCGACGCCTTGTCCGGCGACGGCGGCTTCGAGGGCGGCCCGGACGGCGTCCGGTTCGAGTCCGCTGGGCGCGACGGCGCGGATCCGCGTGAGTGTCCAGGCGGTGTCCGCGTTCTCGAAAGCCTCGGCCGGCGATCGATCGATGGACGAGGGCGGTGGCGTGCAGGTTTCGAGGATGCGGACAACCTGATCGGCGACGCCGGCGCACGCGGCGCTCCGATCGACGCGCTCGGGGCGGCCCGCGAGCCGGACCACCGCGAATTCGCGGCGGCCCAAGGCCAAACGGATGGTGTGGCCGGGCTCGACGCTCACGGACACGTCCTGGAGGGGCATGTTGCTGGCGACGACCTTCTCGAGGCCGACCACGCTGATCGACTCGGGCACGCGCACATCGAACTCGAACGACCACCACAGAGCGCCGTCATCGCGGCCGTCCGCGGCGGGGCTACGCTGAATCTGTTCGCGGGGCACCCGATTCAACACGAGCAGATCTTCGAGATTGTCTGCAAGCAGGGCGGTGTGGCCGCGCAAGTCCATGGGGCGGCTGCGCATGAACTGAACCACGAGTCCGCCGCATGCCGCCGCAGCCAGCACGAACAGCGAGAACGCGATGGCGATGTGCGACCACGCATGGGGCGGCGGCGGGCGCATGGGCCGGGGAGCAGGGGTTTCCTCACTCATTGGAAATCCACCCATTCCACCTCGGCGAGATCGCGGGCCGGGTGGCCTTCATCGAGGAAACGCGCACCGATCCGGGCGAATCCGGCGGGATCGTCTGTCACAAGGAACCGGTGGCGGGGCGGGGGGCCACCGGGGGCGCAGGCCAGCCCCATGGCCGCGAGGGTATCGGCCACCACGGCGGCGGTGGCCTCGGCGCTGTCCACGATCGTCACGGCGTCGCCGGCGGCCTCGGCGATGACGGAGCGAAGCAGCGGGTAGTGCGTACACCCCAGCACGAGCGTGTCGATGCCGGCGGCCAGGAGCTCATCCAGATACGCGTGGGCGACCTGGGCGGGAACGGGGCCTTCGAGCCAACCCTCTTCGGCGAGGGGCACGAAAAGCGGGCACGGCTTGGCGAGGACTTCGATGGCCGGATCGAGGGCGTGAACCACGGCCTGGTATGCGCCGCTCCGGACAGTGCCTACCGTGCCGATGACGCCCACCTTTCGGTTCCGGGTGGCCTGGACGGCGCGCTGCGCGCCGGGCTCGATCACGCCGAGCACGGGAATCGGCAGTTCCTCGCGGAGGGTGTCGAGGGCATAGGCCGAGGCCGTGTTACAGGCCACAACGAGGAGCTTGACGTTCCGCTTGCAGAGCAGCGTCGCGCAGGCGCGGGCGTATCGGATCACCGTATCGGCCGACTTGGTGCCGTAAGGCACGCGGGCGGTGTCGCCCAAGTAGATGACGGGCTCGGCGGGCAGGCGCGTGGCGATACGCCGCACAACGGTAAGTCCTCCCACGCCGGAATCGAAAACGCCTACGGCAGCGTCATCCATGGCTGCTCACCGGCGGTTCCGGTGGAAGAAGCCAGAGGGGATCCGGGGCGATGGGCCGGGAGAGATCGAGGTGGCCTTGGCCGGGGAAAGACTGCTCGGGCGAGGCGCCTTCCACGAGGATGCGCACGCTGCGCACGGGGCCGCCTTCGGCGCCAGCCACGCCGGATTGGGTGAGGGTGTTGGCCAGTCCGTACGCCATCAGCGCCTCGGCGGAGGCGCTCCGCTTCTGCCGCGACACGAGTTCGATGGAGAAGTCGACCACGAGTTCGCCGTCGTCAAGCAGATACACGGCATAGACTTGCGTCGAGGGCGGCAGGATGGGCGTCAGCAGTTCGCGCGGGCCTTCGACAAGGGCCTCGACAATGGCCCGGCAGGTGTCGACGGTGTGGCCGCTGTATCGCACCTGACGCGACTCGGGCGCGAGGAGGAGCCCGTCGGGGCTCGCGAAATAGAGGACAAGCTCGCGCATCTCAACAGGTTGCGGCTCGACAATGGCCGGGGCCGGCGTCGGGAGCGGCTCGTTGCTGATGGCGAGCG
>JAFGTL010000030.1 GCA_016934125.1 Candidatus Hydrogenedentota bacterium | reverse complement strand
GTGCGGGCATCATCGTAGCCGCCCTGCTTCCGCTCGGCCGTGCCGATGACGTGGCGGGACTCGGCCTCGAAGGGCGCATGGGTATCGGCGAAGAAGACGCCGTCGAGATCGCCCTCGGCCAAGCGCCACTGCTCGCGGACGGCAGGATCGTCGAAGTCGAACACGGGCCGGCCGACGCGGCCGAGACGCCCCCAGCGGAGCCGCGACATGCGGACGCCGTCGAGGCCGGGATTGAGGGCGACGAGGTAGTATTGGCCCTCGTGGAAGATGATCTCGGGCGCGGCGATGGGCAGGCTGCCGGTGAGAAAGGCGTCGGTGTCGACGCCGAAATTGCGTGGATTCGTCGAGTAATACTGCCAGCTCAGTTGGCCTTCGCCGTAGAACTGGTTGCGGAAGTAGACGAATTCGCCGGGTTTCACCTCGACGACGTGGGGGCATTCGTTCCACCAGGGGCCGGGGCCGATGGAGCCGCCGTAGGACACGACGAAGGAGGCGCTCCAATGGCGCAGGTCGGAGGAGGTGCGGCAAAGGCCGTAACCGCGGCCGTCGCAGATGGCCGTGTAGTAGCAGTGCCAGAGGCCGTTGATGCGGATCAGCATGGGATCGCGCGTGTTGGCGACGGGGCCCTCGGAGAAGACGCCCGTCTTGCCGTTGGCCTGGATGATGCGCTCGAAGTGCTTGCCATCCTCGCTGGTGGCGAAGCAGATGTTCGTCCAGTCGCCGTAGGCCATCCAGTAGAGGCCTTCGTGGCGGATGACGTGAGGCGCCTGAAGGCCGCCGGGCTCCTCGCCGAGATCGGGGCGCGATTCCATGGCGATGCCTTTGGGCGTCCAGGGCGATTCCTCGAGCGTGCGGCCTTCCCATGCGTGGAACAGGCGGGTATGGCCGCCGCAGCCGCAGGTTCGGATGCAGCTCCACAACTGCCAGGTGCCGTCGGCCGCTTGCCACACGCCGAAATCGACGGGCTCCTGCTCGTCGGTGGTGTACTTGCCGAGATCGGGGTTGCCGGCGATGGGCCACCAATCGCCGTCGATGACGGGGACGATGGGCTCCTTGGGCTTCGAGTCGCGGGCCGGGGTGTGGACGAGCGAGACGGGCTCGGCCGCGGCCCCGCCAGCCGGTTCGGACTCGGTGAGGGCGTCCATGGGGCCGACTTCGAGGGCCTGGAGTATGGCCTCGCGCTCCTCGCATCCCTTGAGCCAGACTTCGATGACGCCGTTCATGGGCTCGACATCGAGGAAAAGCTCCTCGTGGGCGCGGAAGGTGCCGCCGGCAGCCTTGGCGACATCCATGGCGGTGAGGACTTCCTCGCGGTTGATGAGGACGGACTGGATATGGCGGACGAAGCCGCCGTCCTTGTCCTTTTCGAGGAACCAGTGGAGGGGCGTGTCGGCGAAGAGGAGGCGGACGTAGTAGCGGCCGGGGCCGACAGTGACATTCGTCCAGAACGCGTCGCCGTGGATGCCGTAGCGGAACAGTTCGGGATCGTCGGTGTTGCCGATGTACATGGTGCGGCGATCCGTCCAGAGGGCTTGCTCGACGGAGTCGGTGCCGTATCCGCTCCGGACGACAAACTCGGTGGCAGGCCGCCAGGCGTGGCCCTTCGAGTCGACATAGTCCTTGCGGCCCATGTAGCCGAAGATCATGCGCTGGACATCGGTGGGCCCGCCGCCCGCGCCCCAGTCGGACGCGCCTTCGGCGGCCGAGAACTGGACACTGTCGACGCAGATGCGGGTGCCACGCGAGGCGAGGTTGCCGTCGCCCTTCACGACGATCTCGAGTTCGTGGGGGCCGTTGGCAAGCCCGCTCCGGCGATAGATGATCTGGCGGTCGCGGGGCTTGGGATTCCAGCAATCGACGAGGGTCATCTGCTTCTGGCCGTCGAGGTAGACATCGGCGAGGCCGCCCTGTTCATCGACGCGGCCGACAAGGCGCACCTGGTTGCCGTGGAAGGCGACGCGGAGGCGGGCGCCGGTTTCGGCGCTGGCGAAGGCGGCGCCGTCGGAGGCATCGAGGGGCGTCCACGCGCCTTCCAGGTTCAGGGCGTCGCGCGCGATCACCTGTTGCGGATCATCGCCCTCGATGGCAATGCGGCGGCAGGCGTCGTGGCGGATTGAGATGAGGTAGTCGCCATTGCCGAGGGCTTCAACGGCATAGCCGTTTCGATCGAGCGCGGGGCGTTCTTCGAGCGGGCCATCGCCGGCGCTGATGGATGTGGGCAGATAGGCGAGGCGGAGCACGTCGATGGTTTCCGGGGGCGCGTCGAAGGTGGTGTACTCGATGCGGCCATCGCCGTAGCACACCCAATCGACGACGGACGTAGATCGCATGATGTGGTTTTCGCGGAGCGGGCCGAAGGTGTCCGGCATCCAGGCGAGCGCCTCCATGGCCTGACACAGGGGCCAGGGATGGGCCAGGTTCGACCACTCGCCGGTGGCCACGGGCGCGCCGAGGATGCCGTCCTTGACGACGCCGTTGGGATCGGTATCGTAGGTGGCCATGAGCATCATGCGGCGGCCGATTTCACGGGCCCACTCGTCATCGGCAATGACGCCGAAGCGGATGAAGGTTGGCGCAGAGGTGTATTGATTGTACGAAAGCGAGGTGCCGCAGCAGGTGCAGGACTCGGGAAAGGCCCACGCGCCGCTGTACACGTCGCCCATGGAGCCGGGATCGACGCCGTTGCGGTTGAAGATGAGGGAAAGCATGTTGCGGAGATCATTGCGCCAATTGGGGAAGAAGGCGCGCTCCGCGAGGATGTAGTCGCCGCACATGGACACGATGCCGCAGGTTACCGGATTGTCCCAATCCCAGTACTGCCGGCCCCACGTTTCGTTCTTCGCCCAGGCGGGCAGGAGCGTGTTGCGGACATAGGCGACGCCCGCGTCGCGCGCGCGGAGAATGGCGCCGTCCGGGCCCGTGTAGCCCGCGTCGATGAGGGCGTCGAGGAACTCGAGAATCATGGTGGTGCTGCCGGTGAGCTTGTCCGACCACCCGACAACGGAAGGATCGACATAGCGGTTCCAGGGCGGGAACTGGGGGTCGAAGTTGCAGTGCTGTGCGAAGAGGTCGCCCCAGTGCTTGGCGGCGGTGAAGTAGCGCTCGTTGCCGGTGAGTTTGTATGCGGTGAGGATGTCTTCGCCGAGGCGTGCGCAGAGGTCGAGTTGGATACGGGTGTTGGGATCGCAGATGCCGTATGCCTTGCCGTTGGTGGGCGTGCTGATGGGAAACCTGGGCCAGGCGTGATCCTCGGGCGTGAGGGCGTAATCGAGCACGTACTGGGCAACGAGATCGATGTAGACGAAGGCGATGGGATCGCCGCTGTACTGATAGTAGGCGGTGAGGCCTTTGATGATGCTCCAGGCCCGCTGGCTGAGATCGCCGCACATCCAGTCATTCGTGGGCGGGATGGCGATCTCGCCGGCCTCCGAGATGCTCCAGTGGGAGTTGTAGATGAAATCGGGCGCCGCGAGCACGGCTTTGGTGGTGTCCACCCAGGGATAGCGCTTGTACACGTCCACGGCGATGCGTACGCGTTCGTCGAGTGGGCCGTTCTGCCCGGTGTGCCAAGGGGCGATGACGCCGTGGGCGTCTTCCTTGGCCGGATGGGCGTAGTAGGCGTCGCGCACCATGGCGGCGCCGGCCAGGCCGGCGTGCATGAGGATGAAAAGCCCGAGCGCAAGGGCTCCCCCCCACTCGGCGGCTTCCCGGAGCCAAGACGGGTTGAATATCGTCATCTGATCAGTCCCCTCGAATCCCTGTCGCTACCGGCCCACTTCACTCG
>JAFGTL010000470.1 GCA_016934125.1 Candidatus Hydrogenedentota bacterium | reverse complement strand
CCTTGTGGTGTATATGCTATTATACACCAAAAGGCGGCAAACTCACCACTTCTTGCTAAAACCCTCGCTCGTGACGCAGGCCCGGCCTGACTTTGAACCTATTGATTTCGGGAATGCGTTTGATACAATGGCGGTCTGTCCTGGTTGCGAAACATGAAGGGGGGCTTGCCCATGAAGCTGGCGGTTCAGGAGCATCTTGTGCCGGGACGGGACTTGGCGGAGAAGCTGGACAACGCCGCCGCCTACGGCTTCGAGGGCATCGAGCTCCTCGGCGCGGGCCTGATTGAGCGGGCCGATGAGGTGGCGCGCGCGTTCCAGAATCACCCGCTCGCCGTATCCACGATCTGCGCGGGGTTCCGCGGCTGCCCGCTGTCGGCGGACAAGGCCGAGCGGGATCGCGCCATGGACGATGTAAAGCGGCTGCTCGAAGTGGGCGGCGGGTTGGGCGCGGTGGGCCTCATCTTCGTGCCGGTGTTCGGCGGGCCCAAGTTGCCGGATCTGAGCCCGCTCAAGTCGCCTGTGGATCTCGAACTCGATCTGCTCGTCGATCTCCTCGGCCCGGTGGCAGACGTAGCCGCCTCGACGGGCTGTCTTCTGCTGCTGGAGCCGCTGAACCGCTACGAGACGCACCTGCTCCGCCGGCTGTCGGACGCGGTGGGTGTCGTCAACCGGGTGGCCCGTTCCGGTAAGAACCGGCGGGCCGGGTTGGCGGTGATGGCGGACTTCTTCCACATGAGCATCGAGGAGGACGACATGGCGGCGGCGCTTGGGGCCGCGGCGAAGCACGTGCGCCATGTCCATCTGGCGGATAGCCAGCGCCTTCAGCCGGGCACGGGCCATACCGATTTCCGGGCCGGGTTCAGGGCCTTGAAGCAAGGGGGGTTCGACGACTTCATGGCGCTCGAGTGCGGAATCCGAGGCCGGAAGGCGGCAGCGCTTCCGGCGTGCGTCTCATTCTTGAAGAACCAACTGCGATAGGGAGGCTTGCGAATCATGATCAAGGTGGCCTTTGTAGGGTGTGGCGGCATTCAGGCCGTGCATCAGAAGAACGTCAGCAAACTGGATCGCGTCAAGATCGTGGGCCACTGCGACATTCTGCCCGATCGGGCCGAGGCGCGCGCGGCGCAGTACGGCGGCGAGGCGTTCACCGAATTCGAGGCCATGTACGACAAGGCCAAGCCCCACGCCGTGTTCATTGCGGTGCCTCCGTATGCGCACGTCGGAATGGAGGAGGCCGCAGCGCAACGCGGAATCCACCTGTTCATCGAGAAGCCGATCGCCATCGATTACGACATGGCGAAACGGATCGCCGCGGCGATCCAGAGCGCCAAGATCGTGTGCAGCGTGGCCTACTGCTTCCGCTACTACGACACGGTGGCCCTGGCGAGGAAGATCCTCAAGGGAAAGGCCGTGTCGCTCATCACCGGCACCTGGAACGGCGGCATGCCGGGGGTGTGGTGGTGGCGGCAGATGGATAAGAGCGGCGGCCAGATCGTCGAGCAGACTACCCACATGTTCGATCTCGCCCGCTACCTGTGCGGCGACGTGGCCGAGGTGCATTCCGTCGCCTCCACCGGCTGCATGACGAAAGTCGAGAATTTCGACGTCCACGACAGCAGCGTCGTGTCGCTCCGGATGAAGAGCGGCGCCATCTCGTCGTTCACCTCTTCGTGCGTCGCCAACAACGGGGCCCATGTAGGGCTTCAGATCATCACGCCGGAAGCCACCATGCGCTTCCAGGGGGGCAAGCTCACCGTGATCGAGGACGGGCGGACGACGGAGTACTCGTCCAAGGTGGACATGTACGCCGAGGAGAGCCGCGTGTTCATCGACGCGGTTCGTTCGGGCAAGAAAAACAAGATCCGTTCCTCCTATGCGGACGCTTTGAAGACGTTCCTCGTCACCTGGGCGGCCAATGAATCGATCCGTACGGGAATGCCCGTGAAACCATAAGCGGCCCGCCACTCACCGCCGAGCCCCCCTCCCACGGCCGGGCGGGGGTGAGTGCTGGCGCCTCCGAAGCGCCTGATGGACGGTGGATTGCGCTCAGGCACGGCTACGCCGGTTCCTGGGGGTGTTGTTGCCACGGCGGCCGGCGGTGGCGTGTTCCCCATATGCGGCATGCGAGCCATCCGGGTTCGAGACTCGCATTCGCTCTGCGAGCCGGCCGGGAATGTGGTACCCTTCCTCTGTTGACGCCCGCGGGCCATGCCGCTGGCCTGCGGGTGGGCCTGTTTGCATTTGGGCGGCGCCGAAAAGCCGGTCAAATCGCCAAATATCTGTCACATAATGCTTTACAGATGAGAAATTCTTGACTTCCATGCCGACGGGATGGTAGAATTCCGTTCGGGCGCGAGGCAGTCGCGTCGATGCCCTGCCTCGACGCAACTACTGGATAGGAAACGCGAATGCCGAGTGGGCGCGAAGTCAAATCCAAGGCGGAGAACGAGCCGCCGGTTCCGGCGGCGGGCAGTGGCTCGGGCGGGCCGGCTGCCGGCTCGCCGGCTTCGAGTGCGCCCAAGAACGCCCCCCTGAACGTCCACCATCCCCGGAGCAGACTGGGCGACATTCTCGTCGAGGAGGCCGTGATCACGCCGGCCCAACTCGCCGAGGCCCTCAAGAAACGCGAGGCGGCCGGGGGGTTCGTGGGGCAGTCCCTCGTGGATCTCGGCTACATCGATCAAAGCACGCTGGTGTCGTTTCTCGTCAAACAATGCCGGATCCCCCACATCAGCCTGCTCGACTACGAGGTCAGTAACGACCTCTTCGACCTCATCCCGAAGGAAACCTGTCTTCAGTTCCACCTTCTCCCCATCGACAAGCTGGGCAAGATCTTCACGGTCGCCATGGTGGATCCGCTCGATATCCAAGCGCTCGAACACATCCGGGCCGCCTGCCCGGATCTGAAGATCAAGCCGATCCTGTGCGACTGGAACCACTACCTGACCGTGTCGCAACGTATTTTCGGCCAGCAGGCGTCGGCGACGCCGCAGGTGACGGCCGACACGTTCGGGCTCAGCCCAACGAAACCGCAGAAGCCGCCCGAAGACTCGCCTCCCGACGAGTCCGAACTGGCGGCGGTGGACGCAGCCGTGGAGGCCCTCGTGGAACAGGCCGCCACGTCTGCGCTTCAAGAGGCCGTTCCCGCAGAGCCTGAACTCGAGGCCGAGGAACAGCCCGAGCCGGCAACAGCCCCGGCCAAGGGCCCTGTCCGCGGCGGAGCCGGCGCGGAGCCGGGCGAGCTCTCGGCGGCCGCCGTAGACGAGAGAGTGCGGGCCACCGTCGAGAAGACGCTCACGTCGCTGTTGGGTGCCGCCGGCTCTGCGCCCTCGACGGCCATGGCCCAACAGATCTCGGACACGGTTCAGGAGGCGGTCCGGCAGGCCCTGGCCGGGGCCAAGGCCGGTGCGGACGATGGAGGGGCGCTTCTCGGGGAGGGAATCCAGAAGGCCCTCGCCGAGGCCATGACCACGCTCGCCCAGCAGGAGGCCCGGTTGATCGAGTTGACGCAAGCGGCCACCCAGGCCGCCCAAGCCGCCGAGGCCGCGGCGCGCTCGGTGCGCAATGGCGGCGGCGATGCACCGTCCGAAGACAAGGAGCCTGTCAACCTGCAGCCGTTTCCGGCGAAAAAGGCACCCGGGGCGCGCCGCCCGGGCGCCGCCCGACTCTCGAAGCCCGAGCTCGACGCCCTCGAGGCCCTCGAAGGGCCCGGCATGCGGTCACGATCCGACGATCGCGTTCGGGCCGCGCTGGACTCGGAGGTTCCGCTCCAGGGGTACACCTTCGAGGAGTTCGTCTCGGGCAAGTCGAGTTCCTTCGCCGTGACGGTGGGACAGGCCATTGCCACCGATCCCGGCGGCGAACTCTCCCCCCTGTACATCCACGGCGATGTCGGCCTCGGGAAGACGCACCTCATCAACGCGGTCGGCAACGCCGTTCTCGAGAACAACCCCGACCTGCGGGTCGGCTACGTCTCAGCGAGCCGGTTTTCACGCCACTGTTCGGATGCCCTGCAGAACCGCACGGTGGACGCCTTTCGTGATCATTACTGCCACTGGGACGTGTTGATTCTCGACGACATCCAGTTCCTTGCGGGGCGGCCCGAGGCCCAGGAGGAGATGCTCCACATCCTGGACGCATTGTTGCATGAAGGGCGCCAGGTCATCATCGCGGGCGATCGGGCGCCCGACGCCTTGGCGGACACCGATCGATCGCTGCTGTCGCGGTTCGCCGGGGGGATCGTGGCGGCCCTCGAAGCGCCCGAGCACGATGTGCGCATCTCGATTCTGCGGCGTCACGCCGACAAGGCCGGCCAGGAGGTGACCGACGAGGTCCTGGCGCTCGTGGCAAGCCGTATTCCCAATGATATGCGGAAGATGTCGGGCGCCCTGCGGAAGGTGATTGCATTTGCCAGCCTGGTGGGCCAAGATATTACCTGCGAGTTGGCAAACGAGATCCTGAGTCATCTCGGCGTTGTTGAGGCCGCCTGATGGAGGGGCGCAGGTTGCCCGTGTCGCTGAGTTGCCGACGTCCCCGGCGTGAAAGGAGGTAGTGCCGTGCCACCGAAGACCGCAAAACGCCGTCTCGGGGATGTGTTGCTCGAGCAGAAGCTCGTGGCCGAAGATCAGTTGCGCGAGTGCATCGGGGTCCAGCGGTCGACGGGCCAGAGCCTTGCCCATATCCTAGTCGAGCGCGGATATCTGAGCGAAGAGGACCTCGTGGTCACGCTGAGCGAACAACTGAGTATTCCCCACATCCGCGTCGGCAATTACAACATCCCGCAGGAAATCCTCGACGAAGTGCCCGAATCCCTCGCCCGGCAGTATCAGATGCTGCCGGTGTCCGTCACCGGCGACGTGCTCACGATCGCCATGGTCGATCCGCTCAACATCATGGCGCTCGACGATCTGCGCATGCTCACGAGCTACGACATCCAGCCGGTCGTGGCCGTTCAATCGGAACTGATCGAGGCGATCGAGCGCCACTACGGCGGAAAACAAAGCACGGAGCTCTACGATGAACTCGTGTCGGGCGATGACGCCAAGGACGGCCTCGAGGTGGTGGAGGAACGCGACGACATCGGGGACATCTCGACGATGGAGGAGGAGGCCCAGGACGCGCCCGTCATCCGCTTGGTTAACTTGATCCTGGTGAAGGCGCTCGAATCACGGGCCAGCGATATCCACGTCGAGCCGTTCGAAAAGGTGCTCCGCGTTCGCTACCGCGTCGACGGCGTCCTCGAAGAGACGAAGAACCCGCCCAAGAGTGTGCAGGCGGCCCTGACATCGCGGCTCAAGATCATGAGCAATCTCGACATCGCCGAACACCGGGTGCCGCAGGACGGCCGGTTCCGCATCAAGTTCAAGGGCCGCGAGATCGACTTCCGAATCTCCTTCCTCCCGTGTTACCACGGCGAGAAGGTCGTGATGCGCGTGCTCGACAAGGGCAGTCTCACGCTCGACCTCGACAAGCTCGGGTTCGAGCAACAGCCGATGGAGGCCTTTAAGGAAGCCCTGAAGCTCCCCTTCGGCATGATCCTCCTCACCGGCCCCACCGGAAGCGGCAAGACCACCACGCTTTACAGCGCGCTCCACAAGCTCAACCAGATTGGTACCAACATCGTGACTGTCGAGGACCCCGTCGAATACGAGCTGTTCGGGGTCAATCAAGTCCAGGTGCACGCCGAAATCGGCCTCACTTTCGCCGCCGGACTCCGCAGCATCCTGCGTCAGGACCCCGACATCGTGATGGTCGGTGAGATCCGCGATGAGGAGACCGGCGATATCGCCGTCAAGGCGGCCCTGACGGGCCACCTCGTGCTCAGCACTCTGCACACCAACGACGCATCGAGCGTGTTCACCCGTATGATCGACATGGGACTCGAACCCTTCCTGGTGCAGTCGTCCGTCGGCCTCGCGGCCGCCCAGCGTCTTCTGCGGCGCGTCTGCCCGGACTGCAAGGAGGTCATCAACGTCCCGGAGGACGTGCTCACGCGGATCCAATACACCCATCCCAAGGGCGCAGACCCACCCACGTTTGTGCGCGGCCGGGGGTGCAGCAGATGCAAAGACACCGGATACCGGGGCCGACTGGCCGTCATCGAAGCGATGACGAACTACCCCGAACTCCAGGAACTGATCATGAAGTGCTCCCCGGCCAGCGACATCAAGCGGGCCGCCATCAAGTGCGGCATGAAGACGCTGCGACAGAATGCGCTGGCCAAGGCGGCAGCGGGATTGACCACCATCGAGGAAGTCCTCCGAGTATCCGCGGCGGACTAGGGAGTACCAAGGGGCCGGGGCGCGGACGCGCTGAGCGTGCCGCCGCCGGGCCTGCGCCGGAAGGATCGCGCGCCGCAGGCGCGGGGTCCCGCCCCGGGCGAGGGAGGAGCCGTGCCTGAACTGAACATCAAGGAACTCCTGACGAAGCTGATTCAGATGGAGGGCAGCGACCTCCACATCGCGGTCGGCGTGCCGCCCGTTGTCCGCGTGCACGGCGTTCTCCAGGGCCTGTCCGGCTACGATGACCTTCGTCCGGAAGAGACGCAAGACCTCGTGTACAGCGTCATGAACGAGGAACAGATCGCGACCTTCGAGTCGACGAAGGAGTGCGACATGTCCTTCGGGATCGAAGGATTGAGCCGGTTTCGCCTCAACATCTACCGCGACCGCGGCTCCGTGGTGGCCGCCTTCCGCGCCATCCCCTTCGAGATCCTCTCGTTCGATGAGCTGGGCCTGCCCCGTGTCGTGGCGGATTTCGCCAATCTCCCGCTCGGCCTCGTCCTGGTGTGCGGGCCCACAGGGAGCGGCAAGTCGACCACTCTCGCCGCGATTGTGGACAAGATCAATCGGGAACGGCCCGTGCACATCATCACGATCGAGGATCCCATCGAGTTCCTGCACCGACACAAGAAGGCCGTGGTCAACCAGCGGGAGGTCAACGCGGACACGGACTCGTTCGCCGCGTCCCTGAAACATGTGCTGCGCCAGGATCCCGACGTCATTCTCATCGGTGAGATGCGCGATCCGGAAACCATCGCCGCGGCGCTGACGGTGGCGGAGACGGGCCACCTCGCGTTCGCCACGCTCCACACGAACGACGCGCTCCAGTCCATCAACCGCATCGTCGACGTGTTCCCGGCCACCCAGCAGGCCCAGGTTCGCACGCAATTGTCGTTCGTGCTGGAAGGGATCTGCGTCCAGCAGCTCGTGCCCCGCTCCGACGGGCTCGGCCGCGTGGTCGCCCTGGAGGTCATGCTCCCGAACACCGCCATCCGCTCGCTCATCCGGGAGGAGAAATTGCAGCAGATTCCCTCGATGATCGAGATCGGCGCCGGCGAGGGCATGATGACGATGAATCAATCGCTGTATCGGCTGATGCGGCGAAACGCCATCACCCGCCAGATGGCCTTCAAGCGAAGTCCCGATCCGGAGGGCCTGAACCGGTTGATGGAAAAGGGCGCGTGACTCCCCGGCATCTGCCAGATCGCGTCCGGCCCTCACCGGGGAGTCCTGACGCGTGGTTGTGGTTCATCGGCGCCGTGCGGGTCGGCGTGCTCCTCGTGGTTGCGACGGGCACCTTCGTCATCGGCGACATCGAACCCTCGGTGACGGTCTACCTTATCGGATTCTACCTGTTCGGGGTGTGCAGCGCGCTGTGGTATCTCGTGTCATTCCGGTGGACGCGCTCGGCCTCCGCGCTGGCCACCTGGGCGCAGTTGCTCGTCGATTTCGGCGTCGTCGCGGCCACGGTCAGCTTCACCGGCGGCCCGGAAAGCCTCTTCACGTTCCTGTTCGTCGTCGTAATCCTTGAAACCGGCCTCCTGCTCGGACTGACGCAGGGGTTCGTCATCGCGACGCTGGCCACGGCGGTCATGCTCCTGCACATCCTGACGTACGAAGGCCCTCCCCCCACGTTCGCGGCGGATGCGCGTTCGTCCAATCTCGGCCTCCTCACCCTGTGGTACGGCTTCTCGGTTCAGGGCCTCGCCTACTACCTCACCGCATCCATCAGCGGATACTGGAATCAGCGCGTGCGCCGAATGCTCCAGTTCCAACGCGACATCCTCGACAACATGAACAACGGGTTCCTCATTGTCGACCACAACGGCCTCGTATCGGTGCATAACAAGGCGGCCAACCGGATCCTCGACCTGAGCGAAGGCCAGGCCATCGGCCGGCCCGTGCAGGAGGTCGTGCGGGTCGAGCCCGGCGAGGAATGCCCGATCCAGACCGCCCTGCGCGCGGAGCGCGATTTCACGCGCTACGAGTTCCACGGGCTCACGGCAACGGGCCGCACGAAGCTCCTGGGACTCAGCACGAGCCGCGCCTACGACTGGCGGGGCCGCCTGTCATACGTCATCGCGTCGTTCAGCGATCTGACGGAGTTGGCCGAGATGCGACGCGAGGTGCAGCGGCAGGATCGCCTGGCCGTGGTGGGCGAGCTGGCGGCGGGCCTGGCCCACGAAATCCGCAATCCGGTGGCCGCCATCCGGGGCGCCGTCGATGAACTGCGGAGCAATACCGGTTCGGCCGACCTCGTGGATCGGTTGGCCAGCATCGCCATCCGCGAATCGGATCATCTCAATCGCATCGTGTCGGACTTCCTCGATTTCGCCCGGAACCCGGAGGTGCGGCGCGCCGTGTTCGATATCCGGGAACTCGTCGACGAGGTCGGCGGCTGGCTGCGGCGGAAGTACGCAGACGCCAATCAGGTGGAGATCGAGGTGCGCTCCCCGCCCGCGCCGTGCATGGTGTCGGGCGATCGCTCCCAACTCCGGCAGGTGTTTGTGAACGTGGGGAAGAACGCCGTGGAAGCCAACGGGATGCGCGGGAAAGTGGCGATCTGCGTAAGCCCCGCTCCGGCGTCGGTCGAAGTGCGCTTCGACGATGAAGGCCCGGGCATCCAGCCCGACGAGGTTGCGCGCATCTTCGAGCCTTTCTATACTACACGCGAGTCCGGAGTCGGCATGGGACTGGCGGTCTGTCAGCGGATCATCACGGCCCACGACGGCGTTATCCGGCCCACACTGCGCGAGGGAGGGGGAACCTCGATGACGGTGCGCCTGCCCGCGGCGCGCGCGGAGGAGTGACACGGCGTGAGCAACAAGCAGCGGATCCTGGTTGTGGACGATGAGGCCAGCATGCGGGAGCTGCTCGAGATCGTGCTCGCCAACGAGGGTTACGTGATCACCGCCGTGCCCGGCGCCGCCGAGGCCCAGAAGTGCCTCGAAGGGGACGCGTTCGACGTCGTGTTGACCGACCTCCGGATCGGCAACGATCGCCAGGCCGGAATGAACCTGTTGTCCTGGCTCCAGGAGAACTCGCCCCAGATCCCGGCCATCATGATGACGGCGTACGGCTCCGTCGAGACCGCCATCGAGGCGATGAAGCGCGGCGCCGTCGACTACATCATGAAACCGTTCAAAAACGACGAGGTCCGCCTCATCATCAAGCGCGCCATCGAGCAGCGCGACCTCATGCGCGAGAACGCGGCCCTGCGCAAGGATCAGGCCCACCGGGGGCGGATCGAGAACATCATCGGGAACAGCGGCGCCATCGAGGACGTCCGCGACATGATCCGGCGCGTGGCCACCCTTCCGAGCACGGTCGCCATCTACGGGGAGAGCGGCACGGGCAAGGAACTCGTGGCACGCGGCATCCATCAACTCAGCGAGCGCGCCGACAAGCCCTTTGTCGCGATCAACTGCGGCGGGTTCCCCGAGAACCTGCTCGAAAGCGAGTTGTTCGGCCACAAGAAGGGTTCGTTTACGGGCGCCGTGGATGAGAAAGAGGGCCTGTTTGTCGTCGCCGACGGTGGAACGCTGTTTCTGGACGAGATCGGGGAGATGCCGCTCGCGCTGCAGGTTAAGCTGCTCCGCGTGCTCGACGACAACACCGTCCTGCCTGTCGGCGGCACAACCGGCGTCAAGGTCGACGTGCGCATCATCTCCGCCACCAACCGCGACATCGAGCAGATGGCGCGGGCGGGCACCTTCCGCGAGGATCTCTTCTACCGCCTCAACGTCATCCCCATCGCGGTGCCGCCGTTGCGGGCCCGGGCCGACGACATCCCCCTGCTGGCGCGGCATTTCGTGGTGCATCACGCGGCCAACATGGGCCGGAGCGGCCTGGCCGTGTCGCCCGAGGCGGAGGCGGCGCTGAGTGGCTTCAACTGGCCGGGCAACGTGCGCGAGTTGCAGAACGTCATGGAACGGGCCGTCGCACTGTGCCGCGGCGACCGCATCGAATTGGGCGATCTCCCCGCCAACATCAGAACCTACATCGGCCAGCCCGAGTCGGCCGCGGTCGAACTCCCGACCGAAGGATTCGACCTCGAAGCGCACATCGCCGCCATCGAGCAGGATTTGATCAACCAGGCGCTCCGGAGGAGCAAGTACTCGCAGAAGCACGCCGCCGAGATGCTCGGGCTCACCGCCCGCTCCCTCCGCTACCGCCTCCACAAGTACGGCATGGATGCCGAGTAGGGCGCGGACGGCCCCGGGGCGCCCCCTCATTCTCCCAGAACGCGCCGCAACATCTCGGCGAGGGCCGAGAACTGGTAGGGCTTCTGGAGAAAACCGGCCAAGCCCTTGTCCCGAAGGCGCGCCGCCGCGTCCTGGGCGTCGAAGCCGCTCGACAACACGACAGGCACGTCGCCGTGGAGACGCCGGATCGCGAGAAACGCCTCCTCACCGTCCATCCGGGGCATGGCCATGTCGAGCAGTACCAGGCGGATCTCGTCCCGGTGCCGGCGGAACAGATCGACGGCCTCCCGGCCGTCGCGGGCCGCGTACACAGAGAACCCGAGCCGTTCGAGCATGCGCTGGGCGAGTCTCCGCACGGTGTCCTCGTCGTCGGCGACGAGGGCGGTGCCGCTACCGCGCCAGTCGTTGGCGCAGGCATCCCACCCGGTTAGCGGTTGGGCGCGGCGCTCCGAGCAGGGGAAGAAGGCCCTGAAGGTCGTGCCGCGGCCCTCCTCGCTGCGAACGTCAAGGGCGCCGCCGTGCCCGCGCACGATGCCGAGCACCGCGGCAAGCCCGAGCCCGCGCCCGGCGAACTTCGTCGTATAGAAGGGATCGAACATGCGTTGCCTGGTGGCCTCGCTCATGCCGCATCCGGTGTCCGATACCTCGACGTACACATAGTCGCCCGGTGTCAACTCGCCGACAAGGCCCGTGTCCCGCGGCGCGGCGTCGTGACGGCGGGCGAGGCCTGTACGGATGGCGATCCGGCCCTCCTTGGACTCGAGCGCGTCGGAAGCGTTGGTGATGAGATTCATAATCACCTGGCGGACTTGGGTCGCGTCGGCCTCGATGGCGGGCAGATCGGGGGCCAGGTCGTAGTGCACGGAGGCCTTCTTCGATATGGACACCTTGAGGAGGTTGCCCATCTCCTTCACGAGGGCGGACAGGTCGACGGCCTGGATCACGAAACGCCCCTTGCCGGAATATGCCAGAAGCTGCCGGCACAAGTCGGCGGCGCGGCGGGCGCCGGTCTCGATCTCGGCGAGATTCTCGCGCACAGGGGAGTCGGGCTCGAGATCCAGCATGCCCAAACTTGCGTGGCCGAGGATCCCCATGAGCAGGTTGTTGAAATCGTGGGCGATGCCGCCCGCGAGCACGCCGAGGCTCTCGAGCTTCTGGGCCTGCTGCAGCTGCGCCTGGAGCTTCTCCCGCTCCTCTTCGGCCCGTTTCCGTTCGGTGATATCCCTGGACACGCCGCATAAGCCCACCGGTTTGCCGTGCGTATCGCGCACCATCCACGTGGCCGATTCGAGGATGACTTCCCGGCCGTCGCTGGCGAAATTGACGACCTCGCCGCGCCACGCGCCGGCGTTCCGGGTGATCTCGATGATGTCGCGCTGCATAGCGCCTTGGGCCGGATCGTCGCCGAACGACTCGACGGATTGCCCGATGAGTTGCTCGGGGGTGCGTCCGAGGGCATGGCACGACGCCGCGTTGACATAGGTGATGCGCCCGTCGAGATCGGTTGCCGTCACCAGATCGCCGATCTGGTTCAGGAGCGTGGCTTGGAACCGGAGCGCCTCCTCGGTCTTGCGTCGCTCCGTCACGTCGCGGCAGATGCCGCGGAACCCGACGGGCCGGCCGGCCCCGTCGTGCACGAGGGAAATCGAGACTTCGACAATCCGCGTCGCCCCATCCTTACGCGTGACCACCCAGTCAACGCCCCGGGAAGGGACGCCAGTCTGGTAGACCCGGTTGTAGGCGTCGAAGGCCGTCTTGATGTTCTCGGCATGGACGTAGTACTGGCGGTAGTTCATGCCGATCAACTCGTCCATCTCATAGCCGAGGATTCGGGCGATGGCTTCGTTTGCCAGGGTGAAATCGCCCCTGAAATCGACTTCGTAGTATCCGTCTTCAATGCTCGAGAGGATGGCGCGCGACTTCTCTTCAATCGCGCAGAGCGCTGCCTCGGCCCGCTCGCGCCGCGATACCTCGCGCTCGAGTCCGGCTCCGTAGCGGCGTTCGTCTTCCTCCAACTCGGCCAGTCGGCGCCGCAGCCCCGCGACTTCTTCGGCGAGTTGGGCCGCTGTCTCTGCCGTGTCCTTCCTGTCCATGGATTCCCCCGAAAAGGAATACGCCTCGAAGGGACGACTCTGTATGCACTCGCTGGTACTGTACACCGTCTGCCATCCCCGTTCCAGCGTCCCGCGGCGCCGGGCGGCCGCAGAGCCCGGGCAGCCGGGCCACCGGTCAGCCGGGCCACTTGCAGCCGGGCGGGCCTTTGTGGAATACTCACGCCGCCCTGACGCCCCGTATGCGGCTGTGGGCAGTCGCCCGATGCCGCTGGAGAATGCAGACACCTACATGGCCAACGATAGCCCGCGCATCCTCATCATCCGCCTCAGCGCCATTGGCGACGTCGTCCGGGTACTGCCCGCGCTCCATGTTCTCCGTGAGTGCTTTCCCCGCGGGCAAATCGACTGGGCCGTCGAGGCCAAGTCCGCCGGTATTCTCATGCGGCATCCGGCGTTGAACGAGGTGCTCGTGTTCACGAGACCGCCCGGGGTTGCGGCCGCGCTGCGCGAGTTCTGGGGGTTCTGCCGGCGCGTGCGTTCCCGGCGGTACGATATCGTCATCGACTTCCACGGCATTCTGAAAAGCGGCCTGATCGCGGGATACTCCGGCGCCAAGACGCGCTATGGGTTCGCCCGGCCTCGCGCGCGCGAGTGCAGCACCCTCTTCACCACCCACCACGTCAGACTCCGCTCCGAGCGGCTGAACCGCGTCGAGGAGAACCTCGCGCTGTGCGATCCTCTGTGTCCGGAGCACGGGTGGCCGAACGTGACGATCGATGTCCCCGCCGAAACCCGGCGCTCCGTAGATCAGTTCTTCGAGGACACGTTCGACGGCGGCAAGCTGGTTGTGGCCATGCACGTGCCCATGGAGCGGGATGAGAAGCGGTGGCCCGTCGAGCACTTCGCCGCACTGGCCGATATGCTGCTGGCGGACGGGCGGTTCGAGGTACTGCTCACCTGGGCCCCGGGCCAGTTCGACTGCGTCGAGGAGGTCGTCAGGCGCACGCGGCGCCATCCGGTGGTTGCGCCGGAGACGTCCGACTTGAAGCAGTACGCGTGGCTCACCCATCGGGCCGATCTCTATTTCGGCGGCGACACCGGCCCGATGCATATCGCCTGGGTTATGGGGACGCCGGTGGTGGCGGTGTTCGGCGGGACGGATCCCGCCAAGCATGCGCCCTATCATGTCCGGCACGTGATCCTCCATTGCGGGGATGAGGCCAGCGGCGAGGGCCGAAGCGTCGGCGTGCAGGAGCGCCTCCGGCGCGTCACGCCCGACATGGCCTACGAGGCCTGCGTCCGCCTGCTCACGGGCAACGGGGAGTAGGGCGGCTGTCCGCCGCGAGCCGGGGCGGAAGAAGGCGCGCCGGCAAGGGGCTACTCGACGAGCCCACCGAAGGAGTCGGCCCGCCGTTCCAGGAACTCATTCAGCATGGCCTCGGAGAACTCCTCATCCAGCCCCAGGAGGGCGAGTGTCTCCTCATGCCCGGCGAAGATGGATTCATTCTCTTCGAGTTCCGTGCCCATGGCCCGCACCATGAGGGAGGCGATGCCGACAATGGCGACGTTCTCCCGGGCCTTGGTGGCCAGGGCGGGCTTGTGGTGGAAGCGAATGGGTTCGGCAATCTCCTCCGGGAGGTTCCAGTGGGTTGCGAGTTCATACCCCGCCTCGGTGTGTGTCAGCCCGAGGAGCTGTTCTTCCGCTGCCAGCAGTTCGTCGGGGGGCAGGTAGGCGTCGATCCGGGCGTATGAATGGGATGCCACCTGGGCCAGGGCCACGCGCCCGAGATCGTGGAGCAGGCCGGCGGAGAACACGCCGAAGAGCTGCCGGCGGCCGCTGGCCTTGGCGACGATCCGGGCGGCCGCGGCACAACACATGGATTCCAGCCAGAACACGCGGTAATCGAACTGCTTCGATTTCTTCAGCAGATCCACCACGGCGCAGGACAGAACAAGCGAATACGTCTCGCGCAGGCCAAGCAGCGACACGGCCAGCTTGAGGTCGTCGACGCGCTGCGGGAACCCGTAGGCGGCCGAGTTCGCCACGCTG
>JAFGTL010000469.1 GCA_016934125.1 Candidatus Hydrogenedentota bacterium | reverse complement strand
CTTCTCTTGGCTTCGTAATCACCAAGAGCGGAGCAAACGATGACCTCTTTTGTCTACTCCTATTTACAGAAACTATTCTACGTGGCCTGCAGCTTGCATTGATTCTGAGAGATAGTAGTACAGATGGGAATGGTTCTGGGAGAAGACCTCGGTGTGTCAGCGCTTTTTCGCTCTTGCTCGGAGAGCCGGGCGACTTCTGGAACGGCTCGGTCTACTCACGCTTCTGGCGCGGTTGCCCTGAGGGCGGTTGACTCGCCGGAACGGGCGTCCCTATCATGGCGAACGGAACGCAGGAACAACCCAATTGCGGGTTCGGGGGGATGCGCCATGCTGAAACTGTTGGGAATCGGGCTCTTGGCCGCGGCATTCGGAGCGGCGCTCGCACAACGGGCCGCCGGAGACGCGCAGGGCTTGGAGCCGGTGCGCGTCGGGCCGTTCCACGCGGAAGTGGCGGCCTTCTACGGCACCGATGACGGGCTCCCCGGCGGGGAGGTCGTGTGCCTGGCCGTGGCCGGCGGGGCGGTGTTCGCCGGCGCCGGGCAGGGCCTCGCGCGATTCGAGAGCGGGGCGTGGCACGGCCTGCCCGAGTTCGAGGGCCGCCGGGTGGACGCACTCGCGGCGGACGCCGGCGCCCTCCTGGCCGTGTCGGGCGGCACGGTATACCGCATCGCGGAGGGCCAGGTGGCAGCGTTGGCCACGTTGCCGGACGCCATCGCGGGGCCCGGCCGCGTGCGCAGCATCGCGCCCGGAACGCCCGTCTACCTCGGGGCCGATGCGGGCCTGTTCGAGCTGTCCGAGGGGGCCGTGGCGCCGGTGGACGCGCTGAACGATCAACTGGGCGCCGCTCCGGCCATCCGCGAGGTGGCCGTGGCGGCGGACGGCGAGGTGGCCGTGGCGGCGTCGGCCGGACTCTACGTCCGCGCGGCGGGCGGCGCGTGGGCCCGGCTGTTCCCGTGCCAACGCGGGCGGAGTTGGGCGCCGGTCGACGTGCGCTGTGTGGGATTCGACGGCGTCGGGCGCCTGTGGTTCGGGAGCCCCCAGGGCGTCGGGTGCCGCGACGACGCCTGGCGGCTCTACACCGGCGCCGAGGGATTGCCGTACAACGACTTCACGGCCTTGCACGCCGGCACCGGGGGGTTGGTGTGGTTCGGCACGGCCATCGGCGCGATCCGTTACGACGGCACCGAGTGGGCCTATCGCGAGGGCCGGCGCTGGCTGCCCGACAACGCCATCCGGGATGTGGCCGTGACCGCGGACGGCACGGCCTGGTTCGCCACGGGCAAGGGCGTGGGCGCCATCGAGCAGCGGCCGATGACGCTGAAGCAGAAGGCGGCCCGGTTCCAGGAGGCCATCTGCACGCGCCACGAGCGCACGCCCTATCGCTACGTCCAGTCTGTCCGAGTCGATCGGCCCGGGGACGCGAGCACCTGGCACAACCGCGACGACGACAACGACGGGCAGTACACGGGCATGTACGGCGCGGCCCAATGCTTCGCCTATGCCGCTACGAAAGACCCCGCGGCCAAGGAACGGGCCACGGCCGCCTTCGAGGCCCTGCGCTTCCTCGTCGAGGTGACGCAGGGCGGGACGCCGCCCGCCCCGCCGGGGTTTGTGGCGCGCACGATCCTGCCCACGGACGGGCCCGATCCCAACGCGACCCCCGCGTACTCCGAGGAACACGATCGCGAGCGGCAGGCCACCTCGGATCGGCTGTGGAAGGTGATTCATCCGCGCTGGCCTAGGAGCGCGGACGGGAAGTGGTATTGGAAATGCGACACGAGTTCCGATGAACTCGACGGCCACTACTTCCTCTACGCGCGCTACTACGATCTCGTGGCCGAGACGGACGAGGAGAAAGAGCGCGTGCGCGACGTCGTGCGCAAGGTGACGGATCACCTGCTCGCCCACGATCTGCGGCTTGTCGACTGGGACGGCCGGCCGACGCGATGGGCCAACTTCAGCCCAGGCTCGCTCAACCACGATCCGAACTGGTGGCCCGAGCGGGGCCTGAACTCGCTCAGCATCCTCGGCCACCTGCGCGTGGCCGCCCACGTCACCGGCGACGAGAAGTACGCCGCGGCCGCGGACGAACTCGCGCGCAAACACGCCTACGCGATGAACGGGATGTATCCCAAGAACCAGCGCGGGCCGGGCTCGTATGTGCAGTTCGACGATGAAATGGCGTTCATGAACTACTACAACCTGCTGCTATACGAGACGGATCCGCAGCTTCGCAGCATGTACGCCCTGAGCTGCTTCCAGTACTGGGAACTCGAGGCCTGCGAACGCAACTCGTTCCTGAACTTCGCGTATGCGGCGTGCTGCGCGGGCGAATCGGTGCCGACGCCGTGGGGCGACGTGGACGTGTCGCCCGGCCAGCAATGCCTCGAAGACGCCGTGGACACGCTCAAGCGCTACCCGGTGGATCGGTTCAACTGGCGGCACACGAACAGCCACCGCACCGACATTGTGCCGCTGCCCGAATACGTCCGCGATCCGGGGGATGCGGCCGGCTGCGGGCACCGCGTGGACGGCACCCCGGTTCCCATCGACGAGCGCAGCTTCCACGTGTGGGCCGACGATCCCTGGCGGCTCGACACGGGTCGTGAAGGCGAGATGCTCGAAGACGGCTCCGCATACCTGCTCGCGTACTACATGGGGTTGTATCACGGGTTCATCGACGAGGAATGAGCGCAGAAACCGGGACGAAGCGGGCACGATACACACCCACGGAGGGCTGCCAGAAGCCGCCACCCCTTTGTGCGGCCTTCTGGCCCGGACTGGCGTCTTTTCAGGAACCGCCCAGATCGGTTACGAATGGGAGGAGTGTGGCACGCAAACAGGATGGGAGGAACCGCCCTGGCGCCCGAGAACTGAGCACTGTGGCCCGCGTTCGGCGTCCTCTCTTCCTCAAGCCTTCCACTTGAAGCGGCGCTTCTTTTCGAGCCCTGTAAGGAGTGCGATGGGGCGTACCAGCCAGTAGCCCACGGCACAGAAGAGCAGTCCTATCACTATGGGCAGCACCAACTCGATGGCCGTGACAATTCCGGCAAGAACTGCGCCTAATCCCCCGCCAAGGATGACGAGGCCGCATATCGGCATCAGGATCACTCTCAGCACTAACGTGGGTGGGCTGTCCGGCGCGCGCTTCCCTAGCAAGCCCACCAGAAACAACGGGACAAAGGCAATGGCGGTGATTGCGCCGAAGATAAGAAAATAGACAGGAAAGACTGCGAGCTGCTTCGCACCCTTGACGAAAGCGGAATCGTCGCCGTCGGGTATAAGGCTCTCGAACGTCATGTCCCCCCACAGATCCCGTGCCCACGACACATCAAGATAGGCCACAACGAACACCGTGACAACGATGCCCACGACTACTCCGGCGACACCAAGAACGTTACCCGCGAAGTGCGAGTATGGGCGCGGTGGATAATACGCCTTGCGCACCTCGGGTGTCTTGTCGCAGAGTTCCTTGAGGTTCTGCGGGGGCGTGAATCCGTTCCACATACATGTGTCGTCCGGCTGTATCGCCCCGGACTGCATGTCGGCCCAGAGGGATTCGACCTCCTGGTATCGCCGCACTTGGTCGCCGGATTGACTCCGTACCCGCCATTTGATGCCGTCGCGTGTCTCTGCGCCAAGCGCTTCAAACTGCTCCTTGTTGGGCAGTGTATGCTTCGCTCCGCAATGCGGACAGGCCACAGACTGCCCCAGGAGCCCCGACCACACGAAATAGGGCATCACGCAGCGGGAACAACCCAAGACCGTCAGGTCCGCCTCATTCTTCGTGCCGCACACCGGACAGACTGCACGGCTCTTTTCTGCCGAGACTTCCTGGGACGGCCTCGCGGACATGGGCGCTGCGCAGTTGATGCAGGCAGCGTCCATTGCTTCCGGGGCGGCTTCTTGTTGCGCGACGGTGCGCGCGATTCGCTCACGGGCGTCGTTCACCCGGCTATCGCTGAACGCGCCGTCGATCTCATCCAGCACGGCGCTTGCACGCTCGAACGAGCCCACTTGAATGAGGCACTCCGCCCGGAGATACTCGAAGTCGGGCCTTGCCCTTAGGTCGTCCGGGGCGTTGTACAGAGCCATCAGCGCCGCGTCATACTGCTTCTTGCGCATGAAGTCCATGATGCTATCATACGTGCCGTCGCGCGCCGCCTCCCCCGGCTCGGCAGGCACGCTCACTTCGCCGCCGCAGTGCTTGCACTTGCCGGTCTGCCCCGCATACTGCTCGGGAATCATCAGAGTGCGGCCGCAGTGCCGACACGTCATGTTCAGCATGGACATCCCTCCCCCGATATCTCCCATATGAGGCAACCTCCGAGCCGTGGAGGTTCGCAGCGGCCATTGTAACCACGCTTGAGGATGCCGTCAACGCGACGAATTGCCACCCCGCCTGCCGAGGATTTCCTGTTCAATCTGAAGGGACACAACGCCTGATTCTCCCCTGCGCGGCCCCGGGGCCAGGGCTCGCGCCCGCTCAGCAACCGGCCAGATCAGCTACGAATGGAAGGAGTGTGGCACGCAAACAGGATGGGAGGAACCGCCCTGGTGCCCGAGAATTGAGTATCGTGTCCCTTTGAAGCCTTTGAAGCCCATGGCATGCAAATGGTCTAGCACGAACGGGCCCGGAATCCAAGAATTAAGTATTGTGTCCCTTTAATTACGCAATCGCCGCTGAGCGGGGCGTGGTGGTTCGCAAGGTGGGCGCGTCCGCCGGTTGCCGCGCTGGGTGAGATGGTGCGGCATTTCGGGGCGATGCGATGCGCATGATATGTGGCACGGGAACACGATAGCGCGAACGACGCGGGAATCCGAGAATCGAGTATTGTGTCCCCCGAGGGCCCGTCCGCTTTCAGCCGGCGCCCCCAGGAAGGCCGCTATGTCGCCATCGAAATAGATCTTCCCCGCGGATGTGCGCGGTCAGGGATCGGCAACCCTGTCAAACGTCCAGTTGATCGTATTGCCGATGTAGCCCATGTTGCCGCCGGTTCGCCGGGACTCCGCCTCGAGGACATCGCCTCTTGCATTGAGCCGGCACACCCATTTCTTCTCGTTGCGATCCGAGCCGATCAGGTTCTTCTTGATCTGCTCTGTCCTGAACAGGAGTTCTTCGCCATCGACCTCGACGTCGGAGACCTCGTGTGTCCAGCGCGATCCGGTCATCTCCATTTTCACGGATAGGGAATCGCCCTCCCGCGCGATAGTGATCACGTGCTTTATGCGCCCCTTGAACTGATCCTGATGCTCCCATCGCCCCACAAAGCGCTCGAGATCGTGCGGTTTGGCCGGGCCGCCTGTTCCGGGGCCGGCAGCGGCGGCGGAGGGAATGGTCGTGGGGCCGGGCGCGGCGCCGCCGGCCCGGGCCAACACAATCTCGCCCGCGACCTTCTCGACGAGCCGCATGGGGGTCTGTGTCAAGCCCTGCTGGGCGGCCCACAGCCGTGTCTGCTGCCACGTATACGAACTCAGCTCCGAGGCGCCGATCAACCCGTCCGCATTCGAGTCGGCCTCGCCGGTGAGGCCCTTGATGAGGAAATGGGTGAACGCGCCGTGCCCCGTATTCGCCATCTCATGGGAGAGTTCCTCCGGGCCGCACGAAGTCAAGATCACCATCCCTTTGGATTCCCGTTCCAGGCGGTCAAGGGCCTCCTGTGACATCGTCTGGGCGGAACGGCCGGTGCCGCTGTGGCACGCATCGAGAAGGAGTATCTTTCGTTTTGCAGGGCTTTCCTCGAGGATGGCTTTGACGGTCGAGTACGCGATGGCCGAGTCCTTCACGAGGGACAGGGAGGCATCCGCGGGCAGGAGATACAGGTTGTCGTCGACGGTGGTGCCGTGGCCGGCGAAATACACGAGTACCGTGTCCTCCGGGCCGGCAAGCGTGACGTAGCTCTTGAGGAACCGGAGAATCGTGCCCCGCGTGGGCGCCTTCTCCTGCCCGTCCGCGAGGAGCACCGTGTGCGCGCCGGCAAACCCGTCGGGCGCACTCCGCAGCATTTCGTGAAGGGCATAGGCGTCTTGTGCCGCGCACTTGAGGTCCGAGATGGCCTCGTCTTCGTATTGGTTGACGCCGATGATGATCCCGTACTTCTGCGGGCGCACCGGGGCGCCTTCCGCGGTCGCGGCCGTCAGCCCGCGTTCCTGGGCATGCCCCATTGCCCCCAGGGCGATGAGCAACACGGTGAGCGAGAAGCTTCTGCCAGTTCGGACGGGTTGTTGTCGCACCGCGTGTCCTCCTTGGATGGGCTTTGTGCCGGGCGAGGGATGGCACGAGTCTTTTCTATCTCATACCCCGCCCGTCTGTCTCCGGGCCGCTACCTCTCCATCTCGTAGAGCCATGCGAACCGGCGATCGCTGATGAGCACCTCCTGCTGCCCGTCGCCGTCGAAGTCGGCCGCGCGGGCATAGAACCCGTAGCCGTAGTCATCGGGCCGGCCGGGCACCTCGCCCCAATCCTGGGCGGTGTTAGGCGTGTGGGGGAATTCGAGGCAGCGTTCGCCGCGACCGTTGATCGCGTAGGGCCAGCCGCCATCCGTGAACACGAGCAGATCCGTGCCGTCCGGCCCGGCCCCGGGCAGTTGCGTCGTGGCGTCGAACACGTGGAGCTTCTGCCGCTTGCACGGCTCGGCCGCACCGAGCGGGTAGTTCTCCGGCGGCATCATGCGCCAGATCTCGTTCCCCTCGGGATCGAAAAGCTGCAACTCGGCCCGCTTGTTGTGAACGAACACCGTGTTCCCCGGGTGCTCCGCACTGAACCGGCCGATCTGGCAGTGTTGGGGATGGGTGCCCTGTCGCTTCCAGAGGAGTTCCCCGGTGCGCGCGTCGAGGGCGTAGGCCACGTCGCTGGCCGCATACACCACGCACGGCCGGCCACCGAGTTCGCCGACGACGCTGTCGTCGACGTGCATCTCGCCCGCGTTCCATTCGTCCTTGGGCACGGGAGAATAGGACCACACCGTCGTCAGATCGTGATCCACGAGGTTGAAGCCGAGGATGAACTCGTCGAACCCGTCCCCGTCGAAATCCCCCACCGAGGGCGTGTGCCCCGTGCCCAGGTACTCGGCCGTCTTGATCAGATGCAGTTCGGAGTCATAGAACCACGCCGGGTTTGCATACTCGTAGGGCGGGTAGGACTTCTCCGTGTTCTTCACGAGGAGCGTCCAATCGCGCGGCCCGGGCCCGGTGCGCGCCACCCGGACGATCTGGGCGTTATCCGCGGGTGTCTTGAGTGTGGTTTTCAGCATCCCGCTCGCGGCATCGACGATGAACAGCTTCATGCCCCGGGCGCAGATGATCTCGAGGCGCCCGTCCCCGTCGATGTCGGCCGCATCGACCGCGCGCTCGGCCGAATGCGTCACGAAGGGCCTGTCGCCGTCCCAGGGCTCGCCCACCTGCCAGAGGAGCTTGCCCGCAGCATCCGTTGCCGTCAGACAGAAGAGCTTGCGTTCCGCCTCGGAGAAACGCCCTTCGTACGGGGGGCACTGAAAGACATCCGAGCCAAACATCCCCGGGCTCTGGAGCCACACCACCTCGGCCGCGCCGTCGCCGTCCAGATCGATGGCGAAGGGAACCCCGCCGAAGGGGCTGACGGCGAACTCGCGTGCCAGACGGAAGGCGCTGACGGGCGGTACGGCGTCCTCGTCTGCTGCCGCGGCCGAAAACACAAACGCAACAAGAACGCTTACCATGACATCCCTCCCGGGCCCGACAGGTTGCCCGCCTCCGCCGTGCGCTGCCGGCACGAGCCGGTGCGCCGATGATAGGCCCCGTCCTGCTACGAGTCAAACGCTCCTGGCGGAGGGACAACGCTTCCGGCGGGGGCTGCCGCCCCGGCCGGCACCCCACCGCGTTCTGCCGCGGGACAAGCCCTTGACACGCGCCGCGAGGGAGTGATACCTCTCTTGCCAACCTGACACACCCTTCGGGGCCAAGCACCATGCACTACGCGGGGCAGATCTCAGCCATTGCGTTCGACATCGACGGGACGTTGCTCAACTCCCAGGGGAGATTGAGCGAGCCGGACTGCGCCGCGATCCGGAAATGCGCGGAGCAGGGCATCCTGCTCTGCGTGGCAACGGCGCGCCCCAAGCGCCTCACGTTCCGCCCCTGCGAGGTGCCCGCGGACGCCGCGTTTCTCTCGGACAGAGGCGTGTTCTACAACGGGGCCGAGTTGCTCGATGCAGTCCCCGGATACGCGAAGCACTGGTTGATGGATCCAGAGACTACGCGGCGCGTAACCGACCTCCTGAGTCGTGCGGCGCCCGACATCCAAATAGCCATCCAGATCCGCGAGGAATACCACAGTTACCGGTTGCCGATGACGGACACGGACATGGCCGTGTGGGGGTTTGCCCCACACGAACTGCTTCCCTTTGCGGAGGCCTGCGAGCAGGAATGCTCCAAGATCGTGGCCTATCACCCTTCTGTTGCGCTTGGTGAGACGCATGAGCGCCTGCAATCGGAGCTGGGCGCATCTACGAACGCGTTCCTCACCGACTCGGCGCACTGGATTCAAGTCGTCTCGGGCCAGGCGAGCAAGACGAATGCGTTCCTCCACCTTCTCGATCGATACGGCATCCCCCGCGAACAAGCCGCCGTCTTCGGCGACGATGTGCCCGATCTGGACATGTTCAGGGCGTTCCCGTGCTCGGTTGCCATGGCGAACGCCTCACAGGAACTCAAGGAGTCCGCCACGTTCGTCACCCGGAGCAACGACGACAGCGGCGTCGCCTACGCGCTCGAGCGCCTGCTCCACCTCGTGTGAGGGCACCTTGCAGGCCCGTTTGGCGGTGAGCGCAGTGGCCCCGGGGCCCCAGGCACCCGCGCCCGCCGGGATCCCCTCACTCAGCCGCGTCTGCGGGCGCCAGGCGCTCCATGCGCCTCTGCCAATCCCGCAGAAAAGGCTCCCGCCAGCGGCTGACAGTCTTCGCGCCGTTGAACCGGCCTTCCGCCCACTCGGGGTGGGGGTCGTCCGTCCAGTACTGCGGCCCGTGTCCGGTGGCCACGAAGCGGCCGCCCCAGTGTTCGCCGGCAGGATCGCCGGGCACGCCGGCCAGCAGGTAGAGCACCGATGGCGTGTCGCCCATCTTGATGGCGCTCCGCTTCTCGACGAGCAGCCGGCCCAGGGCGCCGTGGCCCCGCACGTGTGCATCGAGAAAGGCCCGGTTCTCGAGATCGCCGGCCTGGTTCCCACCAACGTACATGCCCCGGAACGTGCTGTCCGATTCGATCCACCAAAGGTCTTCGTGCTGCTCGTAGAGGTAGTTGCGCGCACTCCGATCCTGCGCGGTGTTCCACGAGCCGATGGAGTAGACGCGCAGCCTCCTCTTGACGTCGGGCGCGTCGTGTACGGCCTGGGCTACGTCGGTGATGCTGCCCCACACGAGCACGTAGACGGGCCGCTCGTCCGTGGCGCGTCCTCGCTCGACGATCCACCGGGAGCCCTCGGTGGCCTCGCCGAACCCGGCTGCCGGGGCCGGATCCATCGCCCCCTGCTTCACGAGCGTGCGCAAGCGGCCCGGCAGGGGATACGCCTTCGCACTCCGCGCAAGCCGGGCGTAATCCGCTTCGTAGGCATCGAGAACCTCGTGGATGTGGGCAGCTCGTCCGCCTTCCGGCGGCGATGAGATCAGCCCTTCCACGTCCATCGTGTCGGCGTAGACGAGAAAATGCGCCATGGACTGAAAGTCGTCGCTGTCGGAACCGCCGATGTCGGTCGATACGATCACGCGACACCGTTCCCCGGCAACGGCCCCGTGGGCGGACGGCGCCTCGCCCTCGCCGTCGGCGCTGGCGGCCGTAAGCCATACCAGAACCGCCAAGGCCACCCCAAAGCACGAGCGGCACAGCATCGTCCGACACCTCGAATTCTCAGGCCGGAGACACCCCCGGACGTCCCCGGCCCGCCTGCCGGCACGCGGCCAATCGCCGCGATCATATCCAGCCAACGTCACCGGCTTCCTACAACCCATGCGCTACACTCTCTACCCGTTGGCCCAGGGAGTTCAAGAGCCGGAAGCGCCCCGGGAACCTTCAGGGAGCCCCAGCGTATAGAGGAGTATAGGATCAGGCCGACGTAGAAGGCCTATACTGGGCACGGCCGGTTGGGGCGTCTCGTACGGGGCAACGGAGGAGGTCCCCATGGGAAGGAGTCCTCTCTCGCTGACACTGCTCGCCGTCGTGGTGACGTGCTGGCCGAGGCGGGCGATCCCGAGGCAACCGGCCGCATGTACGCCCTGTACGTGGAGGACGTGTCGGGATACGCCCACCCCGTGCTCGACGGGCGGCAGAACAGGCTCGACGCGGCCGTGGTGCGCATGGTGGGCGCGGCGCCGTGCCCGGCGTGCCCTACGATCCGCTGCCGGGGAACGCCACGGAAGGACAACTCCGTCAAGACCGCCAGCTTTGGCACGACGAAGTGGACGACTATCTCCGGCACGGGGCACAGCAGAGCCGCTGAAGAAGTCGCCCGAAACCGGCACGCTGCTCCTGCCGACACGCCTGTTCCGCGTTGATTTCGCGCAGCATCTCTGGTTAACTCCTCATCGTCGCCGTGAAAACCGTGATGAGATCGTAACGCCCATGACGCCGTCCCCCTCAGTCGTCGAGCGCAGAACCGGATGCCCGCGGACACTTCGCCGGCTTCCACCAAGGATCAAGGAATGACGAAATCGACCAAGCTCAAGGCCGCGTCGCTTGTCACCGCTATCGCCGTTGTCACCCTCGCAGCTGCCCCGCCGGCCGAGGCCCAGGCAGAGCCTGGCTCGAGTCGATCGGACACGGGCGTCGGAACCGCCCGCGTCGAGCTGTCAGAAGAACACGCCGAAGCAGTCAACCGGCCACGCCGCATTGTTGATCTCGGCGGACTGATCGAGCCCTGGGCCGTCGGCCCAGAACGGTGGATAGACTGGCGGTTCAGTCTTCTCGATGCGCCCGGCGGGACTCAGATCGACAGCCTGTGGTGGTGTGTCGACGAGGGCAACGTGGCCTACTACCCGAGCGAGGTGCTACCCGTAGAAGCGATCCCGGAACTGAAAGCCTGGCGCGATGCCGGGGCCGACCTTCTTGACGTCATGGTCGCGGAGACTCACAAGCGCGGGCTCGAGGCCTTTTTCGCTTACCGGCTTAACGGCTTTGACCGCGGGTTCGACGATGTCCCTCATGAACAGCCGGTGAAACGGGAACACCCCGACTGGCTGATCCAGGGCGAAGGGGCATGGAGCCCCGGGGGCTTGTGGAACTTCGCCGTGCCGGGGGTGCACGACTACAAGGTGCGCATCCTGCGCGAGGTGGCGGAAAACTACGACTTCGAGGGCATGCTCGTCGACTTCGCGCGCCACCCCCCCTGCCTGCCCGTTGGCCACCAGTGGGAGCATCGCGATGCGATGACGGCTTTCGTTCGCAAGGTTCGCCTGATGCTCGAGGAGGTAGCCGCGGAGCGCGGGCGCCCATACCTCCTGGCCGTTCGTGTGCCGGCTACGGTGCCCGGCTGCCATTACGATGGCATGGATATCGAGGCGTGGGCCCGCCAGAACCTGGTGGATATCATCGTCATGGGCTGCCGTTCCATCGAGGTGGACATGGCCGGGTTCAGGCGTGCGGTGGCGGGCACGCCCATCAAGCTTTATCCATCACTGGATGACGCGCACTCGCCCGACGGCTACCACTTCCCCCCCATCGAGTTCTTTCGCGGCCTCTGCGCGAACTGGTGGCACCAGGGCGCGGATGGCATAGTGGCCTTCAATCTGTACGGCGGCACCCTCGATGCCAGCAAGGCGTTCGGCCACCACGAGGGCGGCAATCCGGCGGTGCATCAGCAGGTCTTTCGCGAGGTCGGCGACCCTGAGGCCCTTCGCTTCAAGGACAAGATGTTCGTCGTGCCGCGGCGATACGGCGCCGGATGGGAAGACCGCTGGAACTGCTATCACAACGCGAACAGTGAGGCGCCATTGCCGGAGATACTATCCGATCCCGACAGGCCCGTGTCCTTGTCCGTCTATCTTGCCGACGATCTGCCCGGCGTTTCCGCACGGGTGAAGTCTGTCGAACTCCGGCTTCTGTTGTCCGGTGCTACGGCAGGCGACGTCGCGGAACTCAAGCTCAACGGCATTCTGTTGCCGTCGCCAGCCGTTAAAGACGATGGATGGCGCGTCTTCGAGCCAACGCCGCGGCAGTTTGCCGTTGGCCCCAACCTTGTGCGCATCCGGCTCAAGGAGCGCCCGTGGGGGTCGCGAACGCCCGTGGCGGTTGAGAAGCTCGAGGTGCACGTTGCGTACAACTAGCCGGGCGACGCGCTGTCGCGCGGAACGCGGCCGCTTCGTCGATCCAGTGGACGCGCTTCACAGCCGCGCCGCCGCTCCAGGCTAGGGAATGTAGCGCGTCAGTTCGACCGCCGGATCGAGCACCGTCGCGTTCGAGGCGTCCACGATCCGGGCCTCGAACCGGTGCGTTCCCTTCCCGGCGGAACGCGAACCGTGATCGTGATGTCCTCGCCCTCTTTCGGAATCAGCGGATCGGTGAACAGGCCCCCCGCGAAATAGGGCTCCGACACGATCGAGTAATTGGGGCCGGCAAACGCATGGACGGGCCCGAGCACGAGCAGCAAGACGAGCAATGGACGGTTCATGAGTGGCAGTCCTTCTCCTGGCGAACGGGTTGTGTTGCCGGCTGGCGGGAACGGATCCGGGGCGTCTGGCCCCGCGTCGCGAATGCACTTTTATCCTTCAGCCGAAAGTCGCTCTATGAACCCTTACCGGCGTGCCCGCCGGGAGAGCCGACGCGGCATGAACGTTGCGGTCAGCGGGATCAATCCGCCCGTCAACCCCGAATCGTCGTAACCGGTGTCCCTCGCCTTCTCGCGGCCTTCACACGCGGCTCGGGCGCTTTCCGGCAACTCGTCTGTCCCTGCATTCTGCTGCATTCTGCTACAATCTGGCTGTCGGGCCCGCGGCGGTCGCGGGCGCGGGCATATGGGGAATGCCGGCTCACATGATGTACGTCCTCGGTGTAGCGGACTCGCGTCTTCGCCGCTTGTCTCAATTGGCGCTTGTGCTTGTCGCCGGCCTTTCCCTCTGCACGCCCGCGCTGGCTGCCGCGTGGCCCGGCGAGACGTGGACTTCCGCCACCGACCTCACCGCTCTCAACCCCTCCGGCTGGGCCTCGAACCTCAGCGGCGCGTTCTGGAACCCCGACACCCGCCGGCTGTGGGTGTGCACCAACGGCCCGGCCCGGTTCTGGGCGCTCAACGAAGACGGCCTGGGCAGCTTCCAACTCGAACGCGAATACGCCGGCACAGGCGACCTCGAAGGCATCACGCAATTCAGCACCGTCGGCGACAAGGTCTTCGTCATCGACGAGAGCGCCCGTATCCTGCGCGCCTATCTCGTCGACACGGGCGCCGCCTCAGACACCTGGACGCTCTCCGATATCCCCGACTGGGGCAACTCCGGGCCTGAGGGCATCGCTTTCGTCCCGGACTCATGGCTCGCACAAAGCGGTTTTGTCGACGGCAACGGCGACGCCTATCCCCAGAGCGTGCACGGCGCGTCCGGTTTCGGCGGCGTCCTGTTTGTCGCCGTCCAGACCAACGGCTGGGTGTACGCTTTCGACCTCCGGACGGATGGCACCCAGACCTTTGTCGGCCGCTATCTCACGTCGCGCAGCGAAAGCTGCGAACTCGCCTTCGATCCGTCCAACGGCCGCATGTTCATCCTGCACAACACCGCCGGGAACTGGCTCGAGGTGACCGACCTTACCTCAACCCTCTCCGGCAGCGACCGTAAGTTCAACACCCTCTTCGAGATCCAGGTGCCCAGCGGCTCCAACATCGAAGGCTTCGCGCTCACCCCGGCCGCATACTCGAGTGCGCCCGGCGACCACTGGTGCTTCTTCACCGACGACAGCAACGTGGACGGTGCGCTGCGCTGGTTCGAGGAACTCCCATCGACCATGGCCAAGAACGCCGGCGACAGCCAGATTGCAGGCGTCGGCCAGGCCGTCGTTATCCCGCCATCCGTCGCGGCCTACGACGCCTACGGCAACCCCATTGCCGGCCTGGCGGTCACCTTCGCCGTCCAATCCGGCGGGGGCAGCGTCACCGGAGGCGCCGCCGCCACAACCGCGTCCGGTATCGCCACCGTCGGCTCGTGGACTCTCGGCGCCACCCCCGGCGAAAACACCCTCACCGCGTCATGCGCCGGCCTCACCGGCAGCCCCCAGCAATTCACCGCAACCGCCGTCCTCGGAGTGCCCGCCCTGGGCCCCCTCGGTTCCGCAGCGCTCGTGCTGCTCTGCCTCATCGCCGGCCTTGTCGCACTCGCAAGAACGGGCACAGCAACCAATTCTCGACATCGCTGAACCGCGCAATGAGCCCCGGGATTCCGTGCGACTCAGGCCCGATAATCGGTCGCCATCCCCCTTTCTGCTAAGTCTCAACCGCTTTGGACACCGGCAGATCTGTTTCCGCAGCGGAACCGTGCGCCTTGACCTGAATGGACTCACGCGGGTAACCGTTTTCGTCAAGCCAGTGGACTATGAATTCCACTCGATGCTGAATGCCCTGAATCAGTATCCATTCCCCCGTTCTTGGGGGGCGCAGGAATCGCATTGGCTGAGCAAAGACCTCGTCCCCATCAATGACATGAATCGTCGTCTCAATAAAGGGTATCTCTGGCATACCGCCCCTCCTTCCTGCGCAGGTGTTGACCGGCGTCACGCAAGCCCCTTGAACCCATATCCGCTCTCGTCATTTCCGACCACGAACAGTGTCTCGCAGGGATTCAGTATGTCCTGATTCTACAAAGGGTACCACCCTCTACGGCGCATCCAAGGCACCCTTGCCGCCTTCAGAAGCCCGCGACTCAAAACGCCGGAACAGCTCGGCTTGGGCGCCCGGGGAACACATTCCTGCTCGCCGTATAGCCTAATACTATTGTACTCGATACGGTGTCGTCCCGTCAAGATCTTAGAAAGAACAAGCAAGAACGGGCACAGCAGCCCATTCTCGACATCGCTGAACCGCGCAATGAGCCGCGGGCTTCCTTGAAGTACCGGAACCGCCTGTGGTCAAATGCCTTTCGGCGAGGGCACTCTCACTATTCCGTGGTATCGGCGGCATATTCGCCCCCGGAACGACTTGCCCGGGATTTCTCAGAGCCGGAGCGGGGAATGCGCCGGCCGCGGCCTCAGAGGAGAACGAGAACTATGCCGAGGAAGACAATGAGCAGGCGGCAGGCCATTCAGCTCTCCGTGTCGGCGGGCATTGCCGTGGCCGCAGGAGCGAGGCGGTCGTGGGCGGTCGACTACACGGAGCCCGTGCCGGAGGCCGAGGATCTGACGGCATACCTGAGAGACGCGCAGGTGCAGGTGCGGTGGAACAACATGCCGTTGACGGTCTATCGTGCGCACCCTTCTCAGAAGTACCCCTACTTCTACCCGCTTAATGGGTTGGCGTCGGGCACCTCGCTGACCACGGAGTCCGCGTTGCCCTACCCGCACCATCGCGGTCTTTGGCTTGGGTGCGACCCCGTCAATGGCGGCAACTACTGGGCGGACGATGGCTTGAAGTCTGGACATATCGAGTCGACCGCGTTGGAGGTCGGCAACGCGTCCGGGCGTTCAGCGGAGATCCTCAACCGTTGCCGGTGGGTGCGGGAAGGGGCGCCGTCGCCGTTTTCTGACGAACGGGAATTCACGGTCGCGATACTGAACGATCGGGTGTGGGTTATCGACGCGAAGATCAAGCTGCACGCAAATGAGGATGTCGAGATCGCAAAAGCCAAGCACTCCCTTTTTGCCATTCGTGCGGCCTCCGACATCTCATGTCCCTACGGGGGGACGCTGATGAATTCGGAGGGCGGCGAGGGCGCGAAAGGCACCTACGGCAAAGAAGCGACGTGGTGCGGCTTCCACGGGGAACGCGCCGGACGGCCCGGCGTCGTCGAAGGGATCGCCGTGATGACGCATCCCGACAATCCATGGAAACCGATCTGGTTCACGCGCGACTACGGCCATCTGTCGCCCTCGCCCTTCAACTTCCTGGACGCGCCGTGGCGATTGGGCAACGGCGAGTCCATCGAGCTGAAGTACCGCGTCGCCCTGCACGTCGGAACGCCGAAAGAGGCGGATCTCGATGGCGTATACCGCCTGTGGCTCGAACCGGCCACGTGAGACTCAAGCACAAGGCCTTTGCCTACATCACCCACGGCAACCGATTGCTCGTGTTCGACCATGTGCACTACCCGGAAGCGGGGACGCAAGTGCCTGCCGGCACCATTCTCCCGGGCGAGTGCCCCGAGGCGGCGGTCCTGCGCGAAGCCGAAGAGGAAACAGGACTCACGGGACTCCGCCTCGTCGGTTTCCTCGGGGAAGTCGACTTCGTGGTTCGCTCCCGCAACGAAGTGCACCGGCGACGGTTCTATCACCTGGCCTGCACCGGCCCGCCCCCCGAAAGCTGGACGCACTACGAGCGTTCCCCCTCAGACGGAACAACCGAACCCATCCTCTTCAAGCTCTACTGGGTGGATCTGCCGGGCGGGCTCCCGCCTTTGCCGGGCGGGCTCCCGCCTTTGGCGGACGGGCTCCCGCCTTTGGCGGACGGGCTCCCGCCTTTGGCGGACGGGCTCCCGCCTTTGGCGGGCGCCGTCCCGCGCCTGGCCCCCGGGCATGACGCCATGCTCGGCCGACTGACAGCGACTCTCGGCCGCTAGGCGTTCCACCGCGCCGCCGGGGGTCAGATCTTTGCCGTCGAAAGCCCCATAGTCGGGCGCGTAGCGCAGGGCGCGGAACAGGGACTGGCCAGGGCCGCCGCCGGGACCGCCAGGGCCGGCCATTCCGGGGGGCGGGCCGCCTGCACCACCGCGCATCCCGCCACGGCCACCGCCCGGCCCGCCGGGGAATCCGCCCGGCATCCCACCCGGCCCGGCCGGGGCCGCCATGCCTTGGCCGGGCATGGGGAGCTTGGTGAATTCGTCGCTGGAGATCTGCTCGTCCTTGTCGGTGTCGAGCATATCGAACATGCTTGTCACGAAATCGGCGCCGCCGGGCGCGCCGGGCGGAGTCCCTCCCATCCCGCCAGAGCCACTGCCGGGCGCGCCGGGCGGAGTCCCTCCCATTCCGCCAGGGCCGCCGCCGGGCGCGCCGGGGGGAGTCCCTCCCATTCCGCCAGGGCCGCCGCCGGGCGCGCCGGGGGGAGTCCCTCCCATCCCGCCAGAGCCGCCGCCGGGCGCGCCGGGGGGAGTCCCTCCCATCCCGCCAGAGCCGCCGCCGGGCGCGTTGCCGCGCATTCCGCCACGGTTGCCACCCGGCCCAGCCGGGAATCCGCCCGGCATTCCACCGGGGCCGCGGCCGCCCGGAGGCGCCATGCCCTGTCCGGGCGAGGGGATCTTGGCGAATTCGTCGCGGGAGAGGTATCCGTTCTTGTCGGTGTCAAGCGTCCCGAATACGCCGGTGACGATGACCGCGGCAGCGGCGGCCGGTGGGAACGGCATGCGGCCCCCACCGGGCAGGGCGTATTCCCACACGACCTCGCCCACGGCGGTCACCTCGATGAGGCGTCCCTGGGCGCCGGAACAGATGAGGGTGTTGCCGCTGGCCAGGCGTTGCGCCCCGGACACCATGGGCGAGTAGAACTGGTTGGCGCCGGGCGCGCCGTGGGACCACACGTTGCGCGCGGGGGCGAACCCGCCCGACTCGGTGCGCGCGTAAGTGCCGCCGTCGACGGGCAGGGCGATCTCGTCGACGGTCGAGTAATCGCCGCCGGGCCGGCCGCGGCCGTTGTTGAACAGGAGCAGGTTGCCGGCCCCGGGCAGGCCTTCGGGAATCCAATGCACATCATGTTGGGCGAAAAGGGTTTGCTCGCCCGAGCCGGCGTTCACGGCGCTGGGATTGCCCCAGCGATACAGAAGATCGCCGGCGGCCCCGGCGGCTTCAGTCGTGGTGGTAGCGTGGTCGATAATCCATAACTCGTTCTGGCCCAATACGCTAAGCACGATCTGGTCGAGGCCGGGGTTGTAGTCGACCGCGTTGGTGTGGTTCCAGTCGGGATGGGCCTGGCGGTGTTGGGGCCCGGCGGTCTCGCCGAGGTAGCCGAGGGATTCGAGTTGTTCGCGCTGTTCGTCGGTGAGCGAGCCGACCCAGTTGGGCGGATTGACGTTGATCCGGGCAGGCGTATCGGCCACGGCGCCGTAGTTGGGCTTATCGGGGTCGATGTCCTGGACGAGGTGGTCCCAGACGTGCCATTCCCAGACGATCTCACCCCCCTCCGGCGGCGTCGGCTTCACCTCGATGACGCAGTCGGCCCACATCCCCTGTTCCCCCACCAGCGCCGCGTCGCGGCCCGCCGCGATGGCCTCGTCGCGCGTCTTGTGTTCCCAGGCGATCATGAGCACGTTGCCGTTCGGCAGCGGCTCGATGTCGTGGTGGAGGAGGTGCTCGTCGTTCGAGTACTCGAAGCGCCACACCAGGTTGTTGTCCCAGTCGTACTCCTCGACGATGCCGCCGGCGCCGCCGCCCGAGAAGGTGCCGTTGCCCATGGGGCTGGGCGAGGCGGTGCGGAGCAGGTGGCCGTCTTCGAGCAGGTAGGCGGCCTGTCCGGGCGGGTAGCCGCTCGACCACTGGTGGACGATGCGGCCGTCGAGGTCGATGAGGTAGGTATTCGTGGACATGGTGGGCGCAATGAGCGTGTAGCCGGGCGTGGCCGGGCCCGCGGCGGGCTTGGTGGCGGCGGGCGCGGCGGCCTCGGCCGGGCCGGGAAGCTCGGGTTGCTCGGCGGGCTTGCGCCAGCATCCGGGCAGAACCACGATCAGGGGGAGCATGAGGTACGCGAAGGAGCGAAGCATGGGCTTCATAATCGGTTTCGTCTCCTGTGGTTAGGCAGATCTCGCGTTCCCGCCGCGCCGGCCGGGGCGTCTACAGGGAAGGTGGCGATCGGGGGAAGGAACGTTACACTCGGGCGCCGGGGGGGATTCGTCGAGCGGCGCCACGCCCGGCGTCCGTGGGGGCCTACTCCGCTTCGAGCCAGGCCACCGCTTCGGCCGCGTCTTTGAAGATCTCGACTTCGAACGGCAGTTCGTCGCCGAGCATCTGAAACATGCGGGCGATGCCGAAGGCGAGGTCGGTGTCGACGACGAGGGCCGTCTTCCGGTGGTGGGATTCGGCGGGGAACTCCGCCGAGATGAACTCGACGATGAGGGAGAGGGAATCGCTGTCAATGGCGCGCGTCATCACCGTGCCGCGCAAGTCCCACAAGTCGTTGCGTTCGGGATACTCGGGGAGGTCGAACTCGGCCCGGATCGCCTTCGAGACGAGGGTCGGCGTGACGGCGGCGCCGGGAGGGAAGTGCACGGTGATGTACCGCTCGCCAACGTCCAGATCGAAGGGGGCACTAGCTGCTGGCATCAATGAGTCCTTTCCCATCCTCAGAGAACCGGACATCGGATCGGTGCTGTGTCACGCCCCGGCCGACACGCTCGAGCCAGCCGGTGCGGATGTCGGTGTGACGATCGAATTCCGGCACATAGGGCTTGATGTCGAGAAGCGGGGTGCCGTCCAGCATGTCCACGTTCTCGATTTCGAGCAGGCACCCGTCAACCCCGCACAACCGCACTACAGACAGGCCAATGGGATTGGGGCGTCTCGGGGCGCGGGTGGCGAACAGGCCGCGGGGCTCGGTGTCGAGGAAAGGGACGACGCGGAGCTGGAAATCGCGGCTGCGGTGAAAGTGGTAAAGGAGAATAATGTGCGAAAATCCGTCCAAATCGCTTAGCCCGTCCTGAAATTCCTGGAACACCTCCACCGTCCCGCGGATTCCGCCGGCGCCTGCCGGCTGAATCGGCATGCCTTCCGGCCGGGAGAACGGCGTGTGAATAATGCCGATCGGGCGGAATTCCATCCGGGGCTTCCTCCTCGACGCGCGGTTGCTCCTCGACCTCTCCTGCTAGCATATGCCAATTCGGGCACCACGGCAAGAGGCATATGGAGCGCGGGCCTGCGTCACGAGCGAGGGTTTTAGCAAGAAGTGGTGAGTTTGCCGCCTTTTGGTGTATAATAGCATATACACCACAAGGAG
>JAFGTL010000468.1 GCA_016934125.1 Candidatus Hydrogenedentota bacterium | reverse complement strand
CGATGGCATAGGCGACGATGTGCTCGGAGCCTTCCTCGGGGCGGGACGAGCCGATGCGTGCGCAGAACTCGACCTCGCGGCGGTAGAGGTCGATGATCGTATCGATGCCCTTGGGGGTGACGTCGTGGACATCGGCGGCGTTCCGATCCAGTTCGTCGAGACAGGCGCGGGCCAGGGCGGCCACGTCGGGGTGGTACGGTTCTCCGGCGTGATCGCGGGCGAGTTCCCAGTCGAAAAGGGCGGTGTGAATGCTGGCGATGTCGCCGGCCCCGGCCCGGTTCAGTTCGGGCGGCGCCTGCTGGATGAGGGAATAGTCCACGAGAATCGTGTCGGCATAGACCTCGCCGACGTACTGCACCGTCTTGTCGACGCGAACGCCCACGGCGCTGGTGAGGGGGGCGTCGACGGACACGATGGTGGGCACGAGCACCACCGGGCAGCCGCGTTTCCACCCAAGGAACTTGGCCGTGTCGCAACACGAGCCGCCGCCGACGCCGACCACGGTGTCGCAGGCCGGCAGCGTGGCGTGCAGGGCTTCGAGGGTGGCCAAGTCCATATCGGCCACCATGTGGACGTGGGCGGGCGTCCACGGCGCATGCCGTTGGAGGAGTTGCCAGGGCAGATCCATGGACACGGCGAGCACGCGCCCGTCGAGGTCGCTGACGCGGCGCACGGCGCCGTGTCCGGCTTCGATGTGCGGGGGGCGGTAGGTCATGGTGTCTCCTCACAATGGGCCGGTGGTTCTCCCGGGCCGATTGTAGTGTGGCGGCAGGCCTGCTGGCAACACGGGCGCACCCAAATCGTCTCGTGACTTGGGGGGCGGCCGCGCAAGGCTTGCCAAACCGGAGGCGGTAGGGCATAATCCAAGGGCAGCCAATAGGTTGCCCCTATTCACGGAGGATAGGTCTGCAAGATGCCAGACACCCCCGCTGCCATAGAATCGCGTTCGTTGCTCGGCGAGGCGCTCCTGAAGGAGGGGATCCTCACTGAAGAGCAGCTGCAACGCGCCCTCCGGATCCAGGACAAGCTCGAACAACCCCGTCAGTTCGGCGCGGTACTGATCGAGCTGGGCTACGCCACCAAGCAGGACATCGCGGACGCGTTGGGCAAGCATGGGGCCGGCATACGGCTCGGGCAGATCCTGCTGGAGCAGGGCGTCATCACCCAGGACGCGCTGGAACAGGCGTTGATCATCCAGCGTGAGCGGGGGATCCGATTCGGTGAGGCCCTGCTGGAACTCGGCGCCATCAGCGAGCGGGTTCTGCTGCAGAACCTCGCCCGGCAGGCCGGTGTGCCCTACATCGAGCCGGTGTTCACGATGATCGAGGGGAGCGTGCTCACCGGGGTGTCTCCCAACTACCTGGCATCCAACAAGTTCATCCCGTTCAGCAGGAGCGAGGAAGGCACCGTGACGGTGGTCGTGAACGACCTGCATGACGAGGGATGTCTCCAGGCGGTGCGGGATTTGTATCAGGACGGGTTCCAACTGGCCCTCGGCCCACTCGATGCGATCAGCCAGGCGATTGAGGATTTCCGCCATTTCCGGCAGGAGGGCCCGGGCGAGCGGCGGCGGATCGAGGAGGGCGAGGATTCCGTTGTCCAACTCGTCGACCACATCATCGGCAACGCCATCGAGCAGCGGGCGAGCGACATCCACATCGAGCCCATGTCGAACGTGGTCCGGCTCCGATACCGGATCGACGGGGTACTCGTGTACCGAACGGATCTGCCGAAGGATCTGCTGCCGCGGCTCACGTCGCGGATCAAGATCCTCGCCGAGTGCAACATCACGGAGCACCAGCGGCACCAGGGCGGGCGCATTTTCTACACGCACCAGGGCCGCGAGTACGATCTGCGGCTATCGGTGTACGTCACGGTGCACGGGGAATGCGTGGTGTTGCGCATTCTGAACAAGCAGACGGGCCTGGTGGATCTCGAAGAATTGGGCATGAACAAGACCATGCTCGATCGCTTCCGGCTCGAGGTGCTCGACATGCCGACGGGCGTCGTGCTGATCACGGGCCCGACCGGCTCCGGCAAGACGACGACGCTCTACAGCAGCCTCAACTACTGCAACTCCATCGACACGAAGATCATCACCGCCGAGGATCCCGTCGAGTACATGATCGACGGGCTCATCCAGTGTTCCATCTACGAGAAGATCGGGCGGAGCTTCCAAGCGACGCTGCGCGAGATCGTCCGGCAGGATCCCGACATCATTGTCCTCGGCGAAATCCGCGACCGCACGTCGGCCGAGACGGCCATTCAGGCCGCCCTCACCGGGCACAAGGTGTACTCCACGTTTCACACCGAGGACACGATCGGCGGGCTCCTCCGCCTCATCGACATGGACATCGAGACGTTCCTGATCTCGTCGACAGTGATCTCCGTGCTTGCCCAGCGGCTGTTACGGCGGATCTGCGAGTTCTGCCAGGCGCCCTACACGCCGGATCCCGTCGAACTGGATCGGCTCGGATTGAGGGTCGAGGAGGTGCGCGATTTCGAGTTCCGGAAGGGGCGCGGCTGCAAACACTGCAATTACACGGGCTACCACGGCCGTGCCGGCGTGTACGAACTGCTTGTGCTCAACGAAGACGTGAAGGAGGCCATCCTCCAGAAAAGGCCGGCCCACGTGATCCGCCAGATCTCCACCGAGACAACCGGCCTCATCAGCATGCGCGAAGACGGCATTGCCAAGGTGGTGCGGGGCTTCACGACCTTCGAGGAGGTGCTCCGGCAGACGCCCCGCACCTTCGAGATGCGGCCGCTGCGCCAAGTGCTCGCCGCGACGCAATAGGTGAACCAGATGACTGAGTGCCCGTTTTGTTCTGCGCCGATCGAGATCGAAGCGGCGGCGGCGGATCGCGGTTTCGTGACGCTGTGCGAGTCGTGCATGAACCCGCTCGCGGCGCGCCCCGAGGGGGCGGGGTGGCGTATCGAGGCGGTGAGGGGCGTCCCGGACACGCGTCGCATCGCGCAGAAGGGATCGATCGGCGAGGCCCTGCTGGGCGCGCTCCCGGAGGCGGCGGAGCGGTTGCCCGTGCTGCCCGACATTGCCCACCGGGTGTTGGCAATGGTGCGCGATCCGGAGACGTCGATTCAGCAGTTGGCCGAGGTGATCCGGCAGGATCAGGTGATGGCGTTGCGCATCATGCAGTTGGCCAACAGCGTGCTGTACGGCGGGCTCAGCCCAATCAAGGATCTCAACAACGCCTGCGCACGGCTCGGGCTCAAGACGGTGTCGAATGCGGTGCAGGCCGTGGCCAACGGGCGGTTGTATGTGACGAATGAGCCCGAGTACCGGGAGGTGATGAAGGCGTTCCACCGGCATTCGGTGGCGACGGCATATTGCGCGAACGAGATCGCCGTGATGACGGCGCAGGCGTCGCCGGACACGTTCTTCGTAGCGGGGTTGCTTCACGATCTCGGCAAGCCCCTCCTGCTGGATCTAGCGACGAACGCCCTGGCGGCCGCACGGCATGCACAGGCGCTCGATAGTATCCGGCGATCGCGCGAACTGCTGTTTGAGATGATCAGGGGCTACTGCGCGCTGGTGGGCCTGTTCATCACGCGGCGCTGGAACCTGCCGGTCGAGTTCGCCGTGGTTGCGTTCTGCCATGCCCGGATCGAGGCGGTGCCGGATGAAGGCTGGCTGACCCTCGTCCACACGGTGTCGCTGGCGAGCGCGCTCGCCGACGCATCGGGTTACGGCATGGCGGAGGACGCTGTGTCCCTTCTCGGCCATCCTTCCACCAAGTACCTGGGCCTCAACGACATCAAGCTGGCCACCCTCCGGGTGGATCTCGATGACAAGTTGAAGGCCCTCCTCGAAGTCACCACCGCCGGATGACGGGGCGCTACGGGGCGTTCGAGACGCGTCCCGGTTTGCTTCGTGCCGTGGAGAATGGTATCCTTGTAGGGTAGCTGCCCGCCTGGTGTTTCGTGAGTTCTTCCTGATTCCGGCGAGGGCGCATGGTGTGTCGCAAGAACGGACAGAAGCGATCGTGTTGCGGGGTGTGGACTTCGGCGAAACGAGCCGGATCGTCACGTTCCTGGCGCCGGATCGGGGCCGCTTGGCCTGCATGGTGCAAGGAGCGCGGCGGCCCAAGAGCGGGCTGGGCCCCGTACTCGATACGTTCAACCACCTGGAATTGGTGTACTACTGGAAGGATGGGCGATCGGTACAGAAGCTCGGCGACGCGGCCCTGCTCAACGGATTCGCGGCCCTGAAGGCCGATCTCGACAAGGCCGTGTACGCGGCGTTCCCGCTCGAGGTCGCCTACAAAGTCGCCCAGGAGAACGAGCCCTCCCACGGCCTGTTCGCCGCGCTGGTGCGGGGACTCGAGGACATGGGACGGTGGGCCGGTTCGGCGCGGACGCACGCCGCGTGGCAGGTGTGGCGTCTCATGACGGAGGCCGGGTTGGCGCCCGCGGTGATCGAGGAAGGGCCGCCGGGCCGCGCAGTGGGCTTCTCGTACGATTTCGGAATGGCCGGCGCCGGCGCCCGAGCGGATCGGAAGCTGTCGCCGGCGTGCCACGGGGCGTTGCGCGCGTTTGCGCGGTGCCCGGACTCGTGCCCGGCACGCGACGATGCCGGCGAAGCGTTCGACGTGCTGCGCGGCTACGCGGTGCGGCAACTGGACGCCGAATTCCGGAGCCTCCGAGTGATCGATCAGATGTTCAGGTGAAGGTGAGACAGATCCGACAATGACAACTCCGATAGAACGAATCCGCAACTTCTGCATCATTGCGCACGTCGACCACGGCAAGTCGACGCTGGCGGATCGCCTTCTCCAGGAAACGGGGGCGGTGGACGAGCGCAATCTCAAGGAGCAGACGCTCGACACGATGGATATCGAGCGGGAACGCGGCATCACGATCAAGTCCGTGGCGGTGCGGCTCAACTACCGCGCGCAGGACGGCCACGACTACGTGCTCAACCTGATCGACACGCCCGGCCACGTGGACTTCTCCTATGAGGTATCGCGGAGCCTGGCCGCGTGTGAAGGGGCCCTCCTCCTGGTGGACGCGGCCCAGGGCGTCGAGGCGCAGACGCTGGCCAACGCATACAAGGCCATCGAGCAGGATCTCGAGATCATCCCGGTGATCAACAAGATCGACTTGCCCGGCGCGGACATCGACAGCACTCGGCGCCAGATCCACGACATCATCGGACTGGACGCCGACAAGGCCATCATGGCGAGCGCCAAGGCGGGAAAGGGCACGCGGGAGGTGCTGGAGGCGGTGGTCGAGCGGGTGCCCCAGCCGCGGGGCGAGCGCACGGGGCCGCTCCGGGCGCTGATCTTCGACGCGGTGTACAACTCGTATCGGGGCGTGATCGTCTACGTGCGGGTAAAAGAAGGCCGCCTCGCAAAGGGCATGAAGATCCTCATGATGTCGACGGGCCGGCGCCACGAGGTGGCCGAACTCGGCGTACTCACGCCGGGCGCGACACCCACGGACAGCCTCGAGGCGGGCGAAGTGGGCTACCTGATCTGCAACATTAAGAGCCTCAAGAACACGAAGATCGGCGACACGGTGACGGAAGCGCAGCGGCCGGCCCCGAAGCCGCTGCCGGGCTACGAGGAAGCCCAATCCGTGGTGTTCTGCGGGCTGTATCCGGCCGTGGCCACGGATTACGAGGAACTGCGGGACGCGCTCGAGCGGCTCCAGTTGAATGACGCGTCGTTCCACTTCCAGGCGGACAGTTCGGACGCGCTCGGGCTGGGCTACCGGCTCGGATTCCTGGGCCTGCTCCACATGGAGATCGTGCAGGAGCGGCTGGAACGGGAATTCGATCTGACGCTCGTCACCACGGTGCCGAACGTCGCCTACCGCGTGGTCGGCCTGGACGGGCAGGAGCGCACCGTCGAGAACGCGTCGAAAATGCCGGGCCCGGCCGAGATCCAGCGGATCGAAGAGCCCTACATCGAGGCGGAAATCATCTGCCCGACGGAATACCTGAGTCCGGTGATCGAGCTGTGCAAGAAAAAGCGCGGCATCCACGTCCGCGTGGATTACCTGGATGCGCGGCGTTGTCTTGCGGTATATCAGATGCCATTGGCGGAAATCGTGCTCGATTTCTACGACAAGCTGAAGACATGCACGCGGGGATACGGCTCGCTGGAATACCGGCTCATCGACTACCGGCCCGGCGATCTCGTGAAACTCGACATCCTGCTCAACGGGGAGCCGGTGGACGCGTTGTCATCCATCGTGCATCGGGATCGGGCCGAGTGGACGGGGCGGACGTTGGCGAGCAGGCTCCGCAAGCTGATCCCGCGGCAGCAGTTCGAGGTGGCCATCCAGGCGGCCATCGGCAGCCGGATCCTGGTGCGGGAGACGGTGAAGCCCATGCGGAAGAACGTGACCGCGAAGTGCTACGGCGGCGATATCACGCGTAAGCGGAAGCTCCTCGAGCGGCAGAAGGAGGGCAAGCGGCGCATGAAACAGGTGGGAACCGTCGAGGTGCCCCAGGAAGCGTTCATGGCGCTGCTGCGCGTCGGCGACGAACAGGAGCGCTAGGCAATGGCAAAGAAACGGGCCAAAGCGAAGCCGCCGGCCGAGACGGCCCGCGAGTCCGCGCGGCCTGGCGTGCTGGTGCAGTTGTTCACGGCGGTGTTCGGGCCGCTGACGCGTGAGAATGCCCTGGGCTGGGCCAAACTGATCGCCCTCGTGCTCGTGATTCGCTGGCTGTGGTTCGAGCCGTTTCGGGTTCCATCGGGCTCGATGGAGCCGACGCTGTACGGAAATGAGCAGTTCTTCCGGGACGATCGAGTGGCCGTGAACAAGTGGGTGTACGGGCCGCGGGTTCCCTTCATGAACAGGCGCCTGTTCCGCCTGCACGCGCCCCGGCGGTGGGACATCGTCGTCTTCCGCGCAGTCGAGCAGAACCCGCGGAGCAAGCACCTTGTCAAACGGATCGTCGGGCTCCCCGGCGAGCGCATCCACATCGCAAATGGAACCGTGTTCGCGGACGGGGAACCGCTGACGCCGCCCGAGTCGCTGCGGGGCGTGCTGCACTACACGACGCAGTTCGAACCGTCGGACGACGACGTGTTGCAGTGGCTGATCGCCGAGGCGCCGAACGGACGGGCCCTCCTGGCCGAGGAAGTGGATCCGGCGACGTTCCAGGCGAAGAAGCAAGAGTTGATCGGCCTCATGAACGCCGGTAGCAAACCCAAGTACGGGATCCGCACGGAAGACGAGTACGCCGTGGTGCCGGAGGACTGCTACCTGGTGCTCGGCGACAACAGCGGCCACAGCCACGACGGGCGCTATTTCGGGTGGGTGCCGAATGACCACATCGTGGGCCCGGCCTTCTGTGTATGGTGGCCCTGGGGGCACCGGCAGGATTTCACCGGATTCTCATCGACGTGGTGGGGGGGCGGGCTGCTCTTCGGGCTGCCGGCCCTGCTCGTGCTGTACGAGATCTGCGCGTCGTACTTCGCCCGCTCCATCCGCCTGGCCGCGGGGATGGCGCCACCCGGCGTGGCACGGCCTGGCGAACGCCTCATGATCAACCGGGCCGCCCTCGGATTCCGCCTGCCGTTCATGCAGCAACGGCGTGGAGGACGGACACTGAGCCGCGGCCAGG
>JAFGTL010000467.1 GCA_016934125.1 Candidatus Hydrogenedentota bacterium | reverse complement strand
GAGCGCGCACGGAGCGAGCGCTGAAGAACGCGCAGCGTTCTTCCTATGTGCCCGAGGGCGCGCAGCGCCCGAAGGGCACACGCGCACCGAGCCAGCGCCCGAGGTGCACCTCCCGGAGGCGGTACGCGGCGGGAGCGTCCGGTACGGACGCTACGAGAATAGCCCACCGTTTCGAACGGTGGGAATCCAGCCGGCCCCCTTTCAGCCAGTCCCGGAGGGACGGCTGAACCCGAGGATGGGGAGGACGAGGCGAGACCAGGCCACGAAGCGCCTGGCAATGGCGTCCGTCCCGGCGATTGCCCCGGGACGACCCCATTGCGTCCTGGCCGGTGATGGCGCATAATGGCGGCCAGGGAGGGCAGTCAGCATGCTACGCAGTATGGCAATGAGCCTGGTGCTCGTCGCGGCGCTCGCGCTTGTGTCGTCTCCGGCTTGGGCTTCGTCGACAGACAACCCGGGGGCAGCCAAGAGCTACTACGCCATCATCCGGCCGCAGCCGGGCGGGTGTGCCGGTGTCGAGGGGCCGGGCAAGGAGGCCGCCTGCGGCAACACGTTGCTCGGGGTGGGGTTGGTGTCCGCGCTTGGCGGCGGCGCGTTGCTGAAGCGTTCCGGGCGGGACTGACGGGGCCGGCGGCCGGGGCAATCCGGGGGTCCGCGGCGCGCTCGGAGCCCAGAACGTCTGGTAGCGAAGGGCGGCGCGTCCGAAGTCCTTGGCAGTGTGCGGGATCCGCTCGGCCACACAACCACCGGGTGGGTGAGCATTGCGCAAGCGCGTATAGCGAGGCTGAGCTTGCCTCACGCGCCGCACCCCAGGTTACGAGACGATTTGGGGGGACCGGGGGCGTTGCACGGGGCGATCGGTGCGGGCTATACTTTCGCCCGCGTATTCTGTAGGTTTCTGAGGTAGTAAATCGGCGCATTGCGCATTGGAGGTCCCGTGTTTCCAAAAGGACTAGGCGACATGGCCGGCATGATGAAGCAGGCCATGCAGATGAAGTCGAGGGTCGAAGAACTGAAGGCCAAGCTGGCGGACGAGCAGGTGGAGGCGAGCGCCGGCGGCGGCATGGTGACCGTGGTCGTCAACGGCAAGTTCGAGCTGTTGTCCGTGAAGATCGATCCGGAAGTGATCGACAAGGACGAGCCGGAGATGCTCGAGACCCTCGTTCGAGCGGCGGTGAACGAAGGCGTAAGCAAGGTTCAGGCCCTGATCCAGAGCAAGATGAAAGAACTGACCGGGGGGATCGACATTCCGGGGCTGACCTGATGCGGACTGTGTTCTTTGGCACACCGGAACTGGCCGTGCCGTGCCTGGCCGCGATTGCAGCGGAGCACGACGTGACGGCCGTAGTGTGCCAGCCGGATCGGCCCAAGGGACGCGGCAAGACGCTCGTCCCCCCGCCGGTCAAGGTCTGGGCCGTCGAACACGGCATCCCGGTGCATCAGCCCGCCAAGTTGAATGACGGAGCATTCGAGACGTGGCTGCGCGATCAGGCGCCCGAGATCTGCGGGATCGCCGCATACGGCCGGCTCCTCAAGCAACCCATCCTCGACGTGCCCGAGCAGGGCTGGCTCAACGTACACCCCAGCCTGCTGCCGCGATATCGCGGGCCATCCCCCATCCAGACGGCCATTCTCAACGGCGACAAGACGACGGGCGTCACCATCATGCGCCTCACGCTCGAGATGGACGCCGGCGACATTCTCCTCCAGGAGGAGGTGGCGATCCGCGACCACGATACATCGGCATCGTTGTCGGAACGGCTTGCCGAACGCGGCGCGGCCCTGCTCGCGCAGGGCTTCGGCCTGGTGGCGTCGGGGCAGGCTGTGTTCACGCCCCAGGATCCCGACCGCGTGACATACTGCCGGCTGTTCGAGAAGGAAGACGGCCGGATCCGGTGGGCCGAGCCCGCCGCGGCGATCCACAACCTGGTGCGTGCGGCCATTCCCTGGCCGGTGGCCCACTGTGCATTGCAGGGGGAAGTGTTCCGCATTCATCGCACCGAGCCGGTGGAATCGAGTGCGGCGGCCCCGCCCGGAACCGTAGTCGCCGTCGAGGCGGATCGGATGGTAGTCAAAGCAGGCGAAGGGGCCGTGGCGGTGTTGACGATCCAGGCGCCGGGCAAGCGGGCGCTGCCCATGGCCGACTTCCTCCGGGGCCGCCCGATCGAGGTAGGCGCCCGGTTCGAGGACCTCTAGGAAATGCCCGTCGACGCAACGCGCGACGCGGCCATTGACGTGCTCCTGCGGGTGTTCGAGCGGGACGCGTACCTGGACGTGTCGCTTGACAAGACCTTGCGCAGGAAAGACCTCCCGGAACGAGGCCGGCGGTTCCTGACGCAACTCGTGTACGGCACCGTGCGGCACAAGCTCCTGTGCGACCACATCCTCACGCCCCTCCTCCGCCAGCCCCTCGACAAGCTGCCCCCCGCCATCCACGTGATCCTGCGGATGGGCGTGTTCCAGGCGCTGTTCTGCAACCAGGTGACGTTCCCGGCCATGGTGCACACGAGCGTCGATCTCGCCAAGAAGCGTGGGCACGCCGGCACGGCGCGGTTGGTGAACGCGGTGTTGAAGCGGGCGCCGCAGACGCTGGACAGCGTGACGCTGCCCGATCCGGAGGCGGATCCGGTGGGATACCTTCGAGTCCGCTACTCGATGCCGCGGTGGCTGGTGCGCACCTGGCTCGACGAGATGGGGTTCGAGCGGACGCGGCAGTGGTGTGAACTCACCGACGAGCCCGCCCCTACCACATTGCGGGCCAATGGGTTGTGTACGACCCTGGACGAACTCATCGCGGGCCTGGCCAAGGCCGGATGTGTCGCCGAATCGCGAACATGCGTCCCGGAGGAGGTC
>JAFGTL010000466.1 GCA_016934125.1 Candidatus Hydrogenedentota bacterium | reverse complement strand
GCGCACCTATCTCTGCTCGTATCTGGAACGGGGCGCGCACCGGGAGCGGCTGATTGTGGCGGTGTGGAATCCTATCGAGGCGTTCGACGGGAAGATCCTCGATAACCGGAAACGGATCGGGGAGCATTTCTACGAGGCGTGGCGCGCGGTGAGCCCGGACGATCACGTCGAGATCCCGACGCAGATCCGGATCGCGGGGTTGGCCGCCGGTTCAGTGAAAGAGATGGCCCTGTACGATCTGCTGGCCGAATCCACCGAGGCCGCCCCGGGCGAGCCCCTCGAGTTCGACGCCGCCCCCGACGCCCTCCTCTCGCCCGAGATCCGCGTCGGCCCCATGCCCACCATCCTCGTGATCGATATCCGGTAGGGGCGCGCGGGGCGCGTGGGCAACCCGGCGGGTTGCCCTTACGCGCGCTTACGCTTCGGCGGTTTGCGTCGGGCGGCGTTGTACACAGCACGCTCCTCGTGGAGAGAAAGCGCGCTTTTACCGGCTTCGTGATAGGCCCTGAGGCATTCGAGTTGACGCGACTCGAAAAGGTCGTCCTTCTCCGCGATGAGCCGGCGAGCGGCCATCCGGGCATACTTGGGCTCGATCTCGATGCCGATGCTGTTCCGGCCGGATTTCATGGCAGCGAGCATCGTGGTGCCCGTTCCCACGAACGGATCGACGACGGTGTCGCCAGAGAATGAGAACATCCGCACCAAGCGGTAGGCCAACTCGAGAGGAAACGGTGCAGGATGCTCCTTCGTGGATGCTCCGGAGATGTTCCAGAACTGCCGAAACCACTTGTCGAAGTCTGATTTGGCGATTCTGCTCGATTCGCGCTGTTCTTCCGTCGGCTTCCGGTAGCCTCCCGGCTTCCGCTGCATCAAGATGAACTCGATATCGTTCTTGATGATAGCGTTCGGCTCGTAGGGCTTGCCGAGGAACTTCGATCCGTTGCTTACTTCATAGCTCGCGTTGGCGATCTTGTGCCAGATGATCGGATTAAGGTTGTCAAAGCCGATCTTGCGGCACATCACGCAGATGTCGGCGTGCAGTGGAACCACCACGTGCCTGCCCCTGTTCTTGCGCCGAGACAAGCAGACGTCGCCCACGACGCACACCAGGCGTCCGCCTGGCACGAGGATGCGGAAGACGTGTTGCCACACCTTCTGCAGTTCTGAAAGGAAGTGCTCGTAGTCCGCCATGTTCCCCATCTGATCGGGGTTGTCTTCGTACTTCTTCAGCGCCCAGTAAGGCGGTGAAGTGAGAACCATATGCACGCTCGAGTCAGCCAGGAAAGAGAGATCGCGGGCATCCCCCAGAACCAACTGGTGCTTCGTGGCGGATCCAGTGTTCTCGATGGCGCGGGGACTCATTGGGCGTAGACTCCAAGATGCGCCACAAGTGATCGTGCAAAGTGCTGGAACGTCAAGTCGTCGGCTGGCTCCGAATACACGCCGCGTTGGCCGTGTTGCTCGGGCGATGTGAGAAACGCCGCCGCCTGATAGTGGCGTTCCAGTATGAGCTTCCTGCACAGAAGCTCATACCGTCTTGCATATGACGCGTCTCTAAACTCCGGGAACACCTTGAAGTGCGGCTCCTCCGGCTTCACGCGTTTCTGCGACTTCTCGCTATCCTCGAGTAGAAGCACATATCCCAGCCAGGGCCGAACGGCGTGGTTGAACGCGTTCTCTCTAAAGGCCGTCCAGAAGTCCAGCGCACTTCCCATGGCTTCCTCGGCGCGGTTGTTGAGGTTGTTCCCGAATGAGCCTACATGCGACTTCAATTCGATTGTGGCAAGGAGTCGGCCCTCCGAGACGACTATGATATCCCATTGCTTGGTAGCCCTGAAGAAGCCAGGCAGAATGACCCTCTTCTTGTTCGTGAAGATACACGCTTCCGGGATTCCTGCCTCGCGGATCAACCGGCACAGGAGAGCGGCAAACCCATCCATTTGTGCCCCGCCCGTGACGGCGGAACGAGCCCCCTGATCCGCCCGGCCTCTCGACACTTGATTGGCCGCCTGCGTCGTCCGCACGGCCCAGAACTTGGCCACGGCCTCCTGTACTCCTCGCTCAACGAACGAATCCAAGTGCTTCACCTCAGTCGCCCCCTCTGACGGGCTCGTCTGCAAGTGGCCCGTGATATCCACTCAAAGCGTAACACAACGCTTGCTACGTTCGCCACGCGTCAGAATTGGGGAAACACGGCCCATACTCCGTTGCCCCCGGATACGTCCTCCGCCGCCCTATCCGGCCGGTTGGCCGGTGGGATCGAGAGGTTCGGCGATGGTGAGCAGGCCCTCGGGCAACGACGCGGCGAGATCGGGGAGATCGTAACACTGCAACGCGCCGTGGACGGTGTTGACGAGTTGGCGCTTGGCGATCGGCGTACGCACCACGGCGTCCCACGACACCACCGAGCGCTCGATGCGCACCGATGCGAACAGGCCCGGCTCGAGCGCCGCCGCGTGGAGTGCGGGCGGCCCGGCCTCGCCGACGGCGACGAGGTGGACGGGCGCGCCGTTGCCGGCATGCTGCGCGAGAAACCGGGCGCATACGGCCACGTCTTCGGCGCGCATGGCGAGGTAGGGCTTGCCGAGCAGGTAGGCGAGATAGACGGCCTTCCAGTCCGGGCCGAACAACTCCAGCCAACTCGATGCGCCCCAGTCGGCCTGGGTTTCCCCGAGGCCGCGGAGATCGGGCGCGAGTACGGTGTAACCCTCGCGTACGCGGGCTTCGATGGCGCCGCCGGGCGCGGCATCGGCCGCTTTGCCTTCGCCGTGGATGTAGAGGCAGGTTTGGCCGTTGGCCGTGGCCGGCACGAACAGCAGCGCGGGCAGGGCAATGCCCGGCTCGGGCCGGAGGATGTGTTTCTCGATGCGGTAGCCGTCGCGCTCGATGGCCGGGCCGGACTCGTGTTCCGGCGCGGGCAGATCGGCCAGCGGGCGGATAGTGGCGACGGCCCGCACGCGTGCGAGGGCCTCGGCCTTGGGCGCCTCCGCCCAGAAGGCTTTCCGCTTCGCGATCAGCCCGTCGGCCTGCTCGGCGTTGATGTCGAAGGTGCTGCGGACGCCATCGACGCGCATCACCTGGCCCTCGGGCGTGCAGTAGAGCTGCTCGGGGGTGAACACGGTGGACTCGGCCTCGACGACGGCATCGTCGATTTCGAGCAGCCACCGCCGCATCCAGCGGACGGCGCCCTGACGGAGCGCGTCGGAGAATCCATGCTTCTCAGGCGCTTCGACGAGATCGACGCGTTCCGGGAACCCGAGTTTCGTGTAGAACCGCTTGGCCTGGCGGAAGGTGTCCCAGGTGCCGCTAATATCGAAGAAATCGTGGGTGGCGCAGAGGATCACCGTGGGTTTCGGGGCGCGCATGAGGATGTAATCGGCATGATCCATGCCGAATCCGATCTGGCCGGCGATGTTCTGTTCCGCGTCCTGCGGGCCGGCCTTCTCGTTGAGGCGCTCGAAGGAGGTGAGGTAGCAACTCGGCGCGGCACACGCCACCCGCTCGTCGAGGGCCATGATGTAGCTCGTCAGCGTGCCGCCGCCGCTGTTGCCCGTGCAGCCGATCCGCGTCGCGTCGATGTCCTCGCGGCTGCACAGGTAGTCGATGCCGCGCATGCCGTCCCAAATGCGGAACGCGGCCGTGTTCGTGCCCAGCAGCGACGAGCCCACGCCCACCAGCGTGTGTTCCATCGTCGAACCGAACCGGGGCTTGCCGTCGTCTGTGAGGATCTGGCTGCGCTCGCCCTGGCCGATGGGATCGTAGATGAGGGCGGCGAGGCCGTTCCGCGCGAGGAAGATGCACACCTGCTGGTAGAGATCGCACGCCTTGCCGGTGGCGCTGTGGCCGCAGGGCACGAGCACGCCCGGCCAGGGCGGATCGCTCAACGGCAGGAACAGGGCCGCCGTTACCGGGAATCCCGGCCGGCTCTCGTAGACGACTCTCTCGACGCGGAACCCGTCGGCGTCGATAGCGCCGACGATGCGGGCGTTCAACGGGGTGCGCTCCGGCCAGCCGCCGAGTTGCTCGACGAAGAACGCCCGCCGCGCCTCCTGCCAGGCGTGCAATTCCTCGGGCGTGGACAGCGCCTCGAAGGCCTCCGCCCGCCGGGCGTAGGCCGCCGCGGCCTGGCCCTGCAGGTAGTCCACCATCATCTCGCCCGGCGTCTGCCCGCCTTCGGCCGGCGAAAACACCGCCAACTCCTCCCCATCCGATGCCGCCATCATCATCACCCCCCACATGAACGCCGCGCCTGTCAACATGCTCCGCCTCCTCCCGATATCCCCCTTGTGGCCTGTTTCGAGCGATTCTAGGCCCCGCCGGCCTGCGCGTCAAACCGGGCGCGCGGGGCCTGTTGTGCCAGACTCGAGGGTTGTCGCGTTGCGGACAGAGCGAATGCGGGCGCGTTGAACGGGCCGCGGGAGGCCGGTAGAATCGGACAAGAACGGGTGTTGGCCGAATCCCGGCGTTGCG
>JAFGTL010000465.1 GCA_016934125.1 Candidatus Hydrogenedentota bacterium | reverse complement strand
CTTCGGGGGGCCGGGCGGGCAGGGGCAGGTCCGTCTACACTGCGTCCTTCGGGGGGCCGGGCGGGCAGGGGCAGATCCGTCTACACTGCGTCCTGCGGACGGGCCTCGCGTGTCGTGTGGACGCGGGAAGTGCGCGGCTCAACACGGTGGAACGAGGGAGAAGATGGGAGTCTGACAGGATTGACAAGATTCACAGGATGAGGGGGAAGAGGTATCTTGTCAATCGTGTGAATCGTGTTGAAGAATCCCGGGCGGGACAGGGGGAAGGACAGAGGAGAAAGCCCAGGGAACGAAGCCCGGCGCTGTGCGGGGCATGGCGTTGTCGGCGGCGTCGGCGTGTGTGTCCTTGCAGAAGGGCTGGCATTGGTGTGGATTCGTGTCTATTCGTGGTTGGGGCTTTGCTCTTGCCGTGGGCGGGGTTCGGGGGCGAGTTGACAGGTGTGGGGCGTGGGGCTAGAATCCACGAAAGGCCTGGCGGGCGAGGGTGGCCGGGCGGAGTCGGGGATTCATGATTCGGTTGAATTTCGGGACGTTCCTGCAGGACGACTCCAATCGGGAGGCGTTCGAGGCGTGCCTGCGCGTGGCGGATCTCGAGGAAGTCGAGCGTCCGCCGCTTTTGTTGTTGGGTGAGGGGGGCTGCGGGAAGACGCACCTGTTGTACGCGATCGTGAATCGGATCCGGTTGAGGCCGTCGCGGGCGGGGCTGGCGTATGTGTCGGCCCACGATTTCCCGGATCAGGTGCGGGCGTTGATTGACGATCCGTCGCCGCTGGATCGGAAGGAGGCGGCGATTCTGTTGGTGGATCAGTTGGAGGGGTTCACGGATCTGGTGGAGGAACTGGAGGCGGTGATCCAGATCTTCCTGGACAGGCGGGGGCAGGTGGTGCTGGCGAGCAGCATGCATCCGGATCGACTGCAACATCTGACGCCGGGGCTGCGGGAGATGCTGCGGGCGGGGACGGTGATCGAGATCGCGCCGCGGGACGCGAAGGCGCAGATCGAGATGATCAAGCGGGAGGCGCGGCGGGAGTTCGAGGCGCAGGCGGAGTCGCAGCACCGGGAGATCGAGGGGTTGCGGAGACTCGTGGAGCAGGCGGGGCAGGGGGCGGTGTCGGGCGAGATGGCGGAGTTGCGCAAACTGCTGGAGGCGGAACGGGAAGAGAAGCAGGAGTTGGGGCGGCGGTACAATGTGGCGCGGGCGTTCAGCGACAGCGTGCAGCAGGAGCTGGCGTCGGTGAAGGAGGAGCTCGGGCAGACGCGGGCGTATGCGCGGCAGGCGTCGGGGCCGCAGAACGTGCAGGCGGAGAAGGCGACGCTTGAGCGGCGGATTGGGGATTTGACAATGGAGTTGGCGTCGGCGCGGCAGGAGGGGCAGAAGGCGCGGAGCGAGGCGAACCAGCTTTTGCAGCGGGCCGAGGGGCTGCTGAATCAGATCGAGGCGAATCGGGCGGCGTTTGCGCAGAAGGAGGGGGTCCAACAGGAGCGGATCCGGGAGTTGGAGGGGCGGCTGGAGGAGAGCCAGGTGTCGGCGGCGGCGCAGACGCTGGCCGAGGAACTGAAGATCGAACTCGCCACGCTGCAGTCGCGCACGGAAACGGAACGGGAGGCCTTCGAGGAGCGGATCGGGGAGTTGGAGGCGGGGCTGGCGGCGGCGCAGACGGATATGGAGGAGGCGCGGGGCGAGTTGGCGCGGCTCGAGGAGGAGCGGAACGGGTTCCAGGAGGCGCTGGGGGACGCGGTGGCGGCGCGGGAGCAACTGGAGGGGGAGTTGCGGGAACAGCAGGAGATCTGCGCGGGCCAGGAACAGGACATGGACGCGCTGCGGCATGAGGCGGCGGCCCAGGTGGCTGAGGCCCAGGCGCAGGCGGGCGAGATCGAGGGCCGGCTGGCCCGGGTTGAGGCGGCCTTCGAGCGCACCTGCGAAGTGGGCCGGAACGCGGGCTACGAGCTCGAGTCGGTGGCCGAGGAGGTGCGGCGCGCGTCGGACGCGCTCGCCGATCTGGCGAACCGGCTGGGGCAGTTGGATACGCCGGCCGATGAGGCGGGCCATGCCGCGGCGGAGCGCGCGGCCATGGACGAGGTGTTGGCGAACGGGTTGGGCGCGGCCGATGACGCGGCGCCATACGAGGAACCGATCATTCAGGATTACGCGGAGTCGCTGCCGGACGCAGACGTGGTCCGGCCGGAGCCGGACGCAGATGTCGTCCGGCCGGAGCCGGACGCAGACGGGACGCCTGCCAGCGATGCAACCGCCGGTGGTGGAAGCGATGACAGCGCGGGAGACGGGGGTGAAGACGTCTCCCGAGGGGAGGCGGCGGACGCCGGGGTGTCCGCCGTGGAGGAGCCGGGCCCGGCCGGGCAGGACGCGGCCGAGCAGGACGCGGCCGAGGATGCCGCGGCCGAGGATGCCGCGGCCGAGGATGCCGCGGCCGAGGCGGACGGGGACGAGGAACCGGATCCGTCCATCTAGCAGAACGCAGTGCCGGACGGCGTCGGGCGTGGCGGAGCGCCGGGCGTGGCGGAGCGCCGGGCGTGGCGAGGCGCCGGGCGTTTCTGGCATACTCCCGCCCATGAATCAGTTCGCCGAACACGTCGTCGCTCTTTTCGAGCAGATCCATCCCCTGGATCGCGTGGCCCGGGCCGGATTCGTGTTGCGCGGCGTCACCGAGGCGGAGTCGGTGGCCGCCCACAGCCATTTCGTGTCGCTCATGACGCTCCTGTTCGTGGAGCGCTATCCCGAGCAGTTCGATCGGGCCAAGGCGCTCACCATGGCCCTGATCCACGATCTGTGCGAGGCGAAGCTGATGGATGTGCCCATGCCGGCGGCGGTGGGCGCGCTCAAGACCGCCAAGGAGGAGGCCGAACAGGCGATCACGGAGGAGTTGTTCGCGGCGTTCGGGCCGGGGTTCGGCGCGGCCCACCAGGAACTGCTCGATGGGGATACGCCCGAGGCGCGGCTCGTGCGGGGGATCGATAAGGCGCAGATGATGATGAAAATCGTCATGTACGAGCGGGAAGGGCGGGGGCGGTTCGAGGAATTCTGGCATAACGCGCGCAATTTCGCCGATTTCGGGATCGAGCCGGTGTCGGCCCTGTTCGAGGCCATCTGCCGGGCCGCCGGCCGGAGCCGGCCCGTGTAAGGGGCGCGTCCCGCGAGGCGCGCGGCGAAGGGGGCTTGGCGGGTTCTCGGGGGCGTATGCTACACTGGGCGCGTTGCATGGGCCGAGACATCCAGGGGACGTTCACGGGCCGGGGCCGGCGGGCTGCGGCCGCAGCGGAGTGGGCCATGAGAATCAGCGTAATGCGATTGGGAATCGTGGTAGCGGTGGTGGCGTTGGGCCTGGCCGGATGCGGCGGGCCGGGCACGGAGCCGGAGCCGGGGCAGGGGGAGGGCGGCGGGCCGTCAGCCGGGACGCTGGGCGGGCCGGGGCCGGCGGTGAGTTCGGAACCGGTGGACGGGGACTGGCTGGTGGGCGATCTGCCCGCGGAGATGGAGAGCCTGAATCCGTTCACGTCGACGGACTTGTACTCGTCGAGCATCAACGGGTTGATCATCGAGCGGCTGCTCGATCGCGATAACGAGACGCTGGAACTCGAACCGAAGATCGCGGAGTCGTGGACGATCTCGGAGGACAAGCTGACGTACACGTTCACGATGCGGCGGGACGTGACGTTCTCGGACGGGGCGCCGTTGACGGCCCACGACGTGAAGTTCAGCTTCGACAAGCTGATGGATCCGACGACGGACGCGCCCCACGCGCGGAACTACTACCAGGACGTGACGTCGTGCGAGGCGGTGGACGACTACACGGTGCGGTTCACGTGCAACCAGCCCTATTTCAAGCATCTGACGATGCTGGGGGGGCTCGAGATCATCCCGGAACACATTTACGGGACGGGGGACTTCAACAACCACCCGAACAACCGCAACCCGATCGGCTCGGGGCCGTACATTCTCGAGCGGTGGGACACGGGCAAGCAGGTGGTGCTGGTGCGGAACGAGAACTACTGGGGCGAGAAACCGCACGTGCTGAGGCGGGTGTACAAGGTGATCACGAACGCGGACGCGGCGTTCCAGGAGCTGGCGAGACACGGCCTCGATGTGATGGATCCGCTGAGCATGACGGAAGAGCTGTGGACGACGCGGGCGACGGCGGCGTCGTTCGAGGCGGAGTTCAACAAGTTCACCTACACGTATCCGGGCTACCGCTATATCGGGTGGAACATGCGGCGGCCCAAGTTCGCGGATAAACGGGTGCGCCGGGCGCTGACGATGCTGCTCGATCGCGAGACGATCCGCCGGGAACTCATGTACGGGCTGGCGGCGATCACGACGGGCTGTTTCTTCGTCGACGAGCCCGAGTACAACCGGGACATCATCCCGTGGCCCTTCGATCCGGAGGGGGCCGCGGCCCTGCTCGATGAGGCGGGGTGGACGGACACGGACGGGGACGGGCTCCGGGACAAGGGGGGCGAACCCTTCCGGTTCGAACTGCAGTTCACGGCGAGCCTGCCGATCCATCAGCAGACGGCGACGGTGTTTCAGGAGGAACTGGCGGCGGCGGGCATCGAGATGTCGATTCGGGAACTGGAGTGGGCGTCGCTGCTGCAGAACGTGCAGGAACTCGAGTTCGACGCGATCATGATGGGTTGGTCGGTGGGCCCGGATCCGGATCCGTATCAGGTGTGGCATTCGTCGCAGGCCGTGAAACGGGGCTCGAACCACGTCGGGTTCGTGAATGCCGAGGCGGACGAGATCCTGGAGAAGGCGCGGCTCGAATTCGATCGGGACGCGCGGATCCGGATGTACCATCGGTTCCACGAGATCCTGCACGAGGAGCAGCCGTACACGTTCCTGTTCTGCCGGAAGGCGCTGGTGGCGGTGGACAAGCGGTTCCAGAACACGAAGGTATACCCCTACGGCATGGACTCGCTGGAGTGGTGGGTGCCGGCGGCGCAGCAGCGCTACACGGGCGAGTAGGGGCCGGGCGGCTGAGGCGGGAGCGGGCGCTGCGTGAAGGCGTACATCATCAGACGGCTGCTGCTGATCGTGCCGACGTTTGTCGGCATCAGCCTGATCTCGTTCTGCGTGATCCAGCTTGCCCCGGGCAGCCCGGTGAGCTTCAAGCTGCTCGGGATGCAGGGCTCGATGCAGGCGGACGCCAACACGCAGAAGATCATCGAGGACACCACGCGGGCCTACGGCCTCGACAAACCCATCCCGGAGCAGTACGTGCTGTGGCTGGGCCGGCTGGTGCGGCTGGATTTCGGCACGTCGTTCAAGGATCAGCGGCCCGTGCGCGACAAGCTCTTCGAGGCGCTGCCCATCACGATCGAACTGAACGTCATCTCGATCTTCCTCATCTACATCCTGTCGATCCCGCTGGGCATCTATTCGTCGACGCACACGCGGAGTGTGTCGGATAACGTGCTCACCGTGATCCTCTTTGTGCTGTACAGCCTGCCGAGCTTCTTCGTGGCCATGCTCCTGATCCTCTACCTGGGCGGCGGCGAATACCTGGACTGGTTTCCCGTGTACGGGACGAGCTCGCTCGCGGCGGAATCGTGGCCCTGGTGGAAGCGCCTGGCCGACCACGTGTGGCACATCGCGCTGCCCGTGTTCTGCCTCACGTACGGCGGGCTGGCCGGGCTGTCCCGCTACGCGCGGGCCGGGATGATCGAGACCATCCGGCAGGACTACATCCGGACGGCGCGGGCCTATGGGTTCTCGGAGCGGGTGGTGGTGTTGCGGTACGCGTTGCGGAACTCGCTGATCCCGATTCTCACGCTGCTCGGGACGCTGTTGCCGGCGATGATCGGGGGCAGCGTGATCATCGAGCGGATCTTCTCGATTCCGGGGATGGGGCGGCTGACTTTCGACGCGATCCTGGCGCGGGATTACACGACGGTGATGGGGGCGCTGGCGATGTCGGCGTTTCTGACGTTGATCGGGTTGCTGGTGACGGATGTGCTGTATGCGGTGGTGGATCCGCGGATCAAGTATGACTAGGGCGATGAATCAAGCGGGGACACATAGGAAAGAGAGCTACTGGCGGCTGGTGTGGGGCCAGTTTCGGAAGAACAGGCTGGCGATGGCGGCGCTGGGCGTGCTCGCGCTGCTGGCCGTGGTGGCCGTGGCGGCGCCGGTGCTGGCCAACGACGTGCCGCTCTATATGATCAAGAGCGGCCGGAGCTACTGGTTTCCGAACCTGATCACGTATCCGTCGTTGACGGCGGAGAATTTCTACCGGAGCGCGAGCCGGTGGGAGCCGGGGGCGGACGAGTACGCGCTGCGGACGCCGATCCCGTTCTCGCCCATCAACCAGACGCTGCCGGACAAGAAGCGGCCGCCCGGGGCGAAACACTGGCTCGGGGCGGACGGGACGGGGCGGAGCGTGGCGGCGCGGCTGATCTGGGGGACGCGGATCTCGCTCACGATCGGGTTCGTGTCGGCGGGGATTGCGGTGGTGATTGGGATGGTGGTGGGCGCCCTGGCGGGTTACTACGGCCGGTGGGTGGACACGGTCGCCCTGCGCGTCATCGAAGTGGTGATCTGTTTCCCGTCGTTTTTCCTCATCCTGGCGCTGATGGCGTTCCTGCCGCCGAGCATCTACAACGTGATGGTGGTGATCGGCCTGACGGGGTGGACGGGCATTGCGCGGCTGGTGCGGGGCGAGTTCCTGAAACTGCGCGAGAGCGAGTTTGCGCTGGCCGCGCGGGCGACGGGCATGGGGGACGCGCGCATCATCTTCCGCCATCTGCTGCCGAACGCGCTGGCGCCGGTGCTGGTGAGTGCGACGTTCGGGGTGGCCGGGGCGATCCTGACGGAATCGGCGCTGAGCTTTCTCGGGTTCGGGGTGCCCGCGCCGACGGCGAGCTGGGGGGAACTGCTGTATCAGTCGCAGCGGCTGGTGTCGAGCGGGGTGTGGTGGCTGGTGGTGTTTCCGGGGGCGGCGATCTTCATCACGGTGACGTGCTTCAACCTGGTGGGCGAAGGGTTGCGCGACGCCATCGATCCGAGGTTGCGGCAATGAGGGCGCGCGTGGATAGTCCCGGGGCGGAGCGGCCGGCACTCGTGGTGGACGGGTTGAAGACGTATTTCTACACGGACGCGGGCACGGCCAAGGCGGTGGACGGCGTGTCGTTCGAGGTGCCGGCGGGGAAGACGCTGGCGCTGGTGGGCGAGAGCGGGTGCGGCAAGAGCGTGACGGCGCTGTCGGTGCTGCGGCTGATCGCGGATCCGCCCGGGCGCATCGTCGAGGGCGCGATCCGGCTGAATGGGACGGACGTGCTGGCCCTGGCGGAACGCGAGATGCGGGCGCTCCGGGGCAACGCGGTGTCGATGATCTTCCAGGAGCCGATGACGTCGCTGAATCCGGTGTTCCGCGTAGGCGCGCAGATCGGTGCGGTGCTGCGGCTGCACCGGGGGCTGTCGAAGGCGGAAGCGCGGGCGGAGACGATCGAGCTGCTGCGGAAGGTGGGGATCCCGGCGGCGGAGCAGCGGGTGGACGAGTACGCGCACCAGATGTCGGGCGGGATGCGGCAGCGGGTGATGATCGCGATGGCGTTGGCGTGCAGCCCGGGGCTGCTCATCGCGGACGAACCGACGACGGCGCTGGATGTGACGATTCAGGCGCAGATCCTCGATCT
>JAFGTL010000464.1 GCA_016934125.1 Candidatus Hydrogenedentota bacterium | reverse complement strand
TGCCATGTACTTGTCATGAATGGCGAGGGCTTCGGCCTCAAGCGCCTTCCGATCCATCTTTTCGCCCATACCTCTCCCTCAAAGGCCCGCGTCCCGCCCATCCCGATACCGGCAGCAACGTCCTCTTGTGCCACGGCCGCCGGGGCCGCGTCAACGATTGTGACATGTGACACCGCGGCGGGAAAGGAGCAACCCTCGTGCCAAGCGGCGGCCTGGCGCCGGTTCCAGGGCAGGCCCGGCTACTTCCGCGAGCCGGAGGCGTCGGCGATCTTCGCCGGTTTGCACAGGGCCTTGCGTACAGCGAAGTAGTCTTCCCGTTCGAGCGCCGTGCCCATGGCGCCGGCCGCCTCGGCGATGTGTTCGGGGGTTTTGATCCCGCAGATGGCCACGTGGATCGCCGGATGCATGAGCGTCGCCGCGAGCACGAGTTGATACACGCTCAGCCCGTAGCGTTCGGCCATGGGCCGCAGGCTTTGCACGCCCGCGCACAGCTCCTTGAACCGCTCGCCCTGGAAATCGGGGTGGTTTGCGCGGAAATCCGAGAACGTCTCGCTGCCCGTGTACTTGCCGGTGAGCAGGCCCTTGTGCATGGGCGAATACACCATCACCGCGATGTTTTCGGCCTGGCAGTAGGGGAGCAAGTCGTTTTCGATGGCGGGATCGACGAGGCTGTAGGGCGGTTGCACCACCGCGTACGGGCCGAACCTTCGCTGGGCGCGGAGTTGTTCGACGGTGTGATTGCTCACGCCGATAGCGCGGATCTTCCCTTGGGCCCGGAGGGTGTCGAGCGTGTCCGCCACCGCGTCGAGGGGCGTCAGCGGATCGAACATGTGGAGAAGGCACACGTCGATGGTGTCGATGCCGAGGCGCTTGAGGGACGCCTCGCACCGCTCGGTGAGGTAGGCGGGCGACAGATCCGGATAGCGGGACGCGTCGGCGTTGAAATGGTTGAAGAACTTCGTCGTGATCACCAGTTCATCCCGCGGCAGATCGCGGAGCGCCTCGCCGAGCACCGTTTCCGCGTAGCCGTCGCCGTACGCGTCGGCCGTGTCGAAGAGGTTAATGCCCTTGTCGACAGCGAGCTTCATCGCGGCGATGGCGTCCGCCTTCGACTGCTCGCCCCAGAACCGCGGGCTCAGTTGCCACGTGCCGAACGCCACCGGCGAAACCGACAGCCCCGTGTCGCCAAAACGAACGCGTTCCATGTCCAGGCTCCTTTCTCGCGAGGGACACGCCGCCCCACCCCGCGTTCTACCGTATGCAGCGCAGTCCGCCCGTCATTATGTGTCGGCCTTGTGTCGGGCCGCAACCCCTCACTACAATGACGGCCGTGTCTTCCGGCAAGCAAAGGAGAAGAATCGTGTATCGAATCGCCTATCCACTCGCTGTGCTCGCGCTCGTAGCCGCCTGCGGCTATGCCCAGGATCTGCCCGCGCCCGGCCCGCGCCCCGTGCCCCTCATCTTCGACACGGACATCGGGAACGACGTGGATGATGCCCTGGCGCTCGGCGTGATCCATGCCCTTCAGAGCCGCGGCGAGTGCGAGTTGATCGCCGTCACGATCACGAAAGATCACGGGCTGTGCGCCCCCTTCGTGGATGCCGTGAACACGTTCTACGGCCGCGGCGCGATCCCCATCGGCGTCGTCAAAGACGGCCCGACGCCGGAGGCCAGCCGCTTCACCGTGCTCGCCGAAACCCGCGACGACGGCCAACTCCGCTATCCCCACGATCTCAAGAACGGCACGGACGCCCCGGAGGCGGTGGCGCTGTTGCGGCGGATCCTCGCCGCGCAACCCGACGGCTCGGTGGTGATCGCCCAAGTTGGATTCTCGACGAACCTGGCCCGCCTCCTCGACTCGCCGCCGGATGGCCATTCGGCCCTGAACGGCCGGGAGTTCGTGCGGCAGAAGGTGCGCGTGTTATCCGTCATGGCCGGGGCGTTCGAGTTGATCGACGGTAAGGAACACCGGGAATACAACGTAGTCAAGGACATCCCGGCCGCGCGGAGACTCGCTGAAGACTGGCCTACGCCGATTGTGTACAGCGGCTACGAGATCGGCCGCGCCATCCGATATCCGGCCGCGAGTATCGAGCAGGATTTCGCTTACGTCGAGCATCATCCCCTCGCCGAGGCCTACCAGCTCTACATGCCCACGCCCCATGAGCGGCCCACCTGGGATCTGACGAGCGTGCTGTGGGGCGTGCGCCCCGGGCGCGGCTACTTCGATCTGTCGAAGCCCGGGCGGGTGATCATCGACGACGAGGGCCGCACGACGTTCCAGGAGGCGGCCGACGGCACCCACCGCTACCTCATCGCCGATGACGCCCAGTGCGTGCGTGTCCGCGAGGCGCTGATGCAGCTCTCGAGCCAGCCGCCCGCCGCGCGCTGATCGGCTGCCGGCCGGCACCGGCCATCTCCGCGCGGGCTCAGGCCTGCCGGCGGAGAATGTGCAACGAGCGGGCCGCGAGCGGCCAGTGGGTGGAGGGCGCAGCGGATGGGTCGTGTGCGGCCACATACGGCTCGGCGGTGACAACATCCGTGGGCGACGTGCCGTAATTGGCCAGCACGAGATGGAGGTCGCGGTTGGCGAAGGCGGACGCCACCACGCCCTTCGGGAGCGGCGCGCTGAAGAGGCTTGACTCGGTGATCTCGAGCCACGCCCACGTCCCCTCTTCCACGAGGGGGAGATAGCGTTTGAGCCAGCGCGCGTGGGTGGGGCGCGTCTCGGGGTTGCCGGGCACGGCATCCCACGCGCTGTACGAGTGGAGTTTGGACGGATCGGCCTGGAACTGCTTCCAGGCGTCGCGGCACCGCTGCATCCAGAAGTCGTCGCGGTACTTCACGCCGGGGATCATGCCGCGCTCGCCCGTGAAGACGCGGCCGGCCTGCAGCACCGGGAACTGCATGTAGGGAATCGAGTGCAGGTAGGGCTCGTTCTCACTCTCGATGGACGTGAAGCCCATGTCGAGGCACGGCACGACATAGGGCGCGTAATTCTTCACGGTTTCGCGCAGGGGATCGGCCTTGGCGACGCCTTCGCCCACCCAGAGGTAGTCGTACACCTTCAGCCCGCCGGCCTGCGGCGCATCCGCGCCGTTCACGTGCAATTTGAGGATGCCCCCGCGCCGCTTGACCTCCGCGTAGATCAGCGCGAGGAGGTCGCCGAACGCCCCGTCATGCTCCGGTGTTTCCTCGAAGGCGGGGATCTCGTCTTCCGCGAGGGGCCATGTCTGCTTCACGGGATACTTGTTCGCCACGTAGCCGCCGTCCACGTAGATGCCGTCCGATCCGTACTCGTCGAGAATGCGTACGAGACGCGGCAGCAGGAAGGCGCGCCAGCCGGGACTGGCCGGCGAACAGCGGGCCATGTTCCAGTAGCCGACTTCGAGGAAATCGCCTTCCCGGCTCCATTCCTGGCGGAAGTCCGGATCGGTGCGTTGCAGGAAACACGTCGAGGTATACGTGAGCACCTTCATACCCCGGCGGTGGGCCATGTCGATGAACCGGCGATACCCGGCGGGGTTGACGGCCGTGTACTTGTCGCCGCCGAACAGGCGCAACGAATCGTTCCAGTCGTCAAACACCTGGAGCACCTGGATGCCGTGTTCCTTGAGGCGATCCAGCTCCTGTTCATCGTATTCGTCCGGATCGTAGGGTGTCCGGCAAGGATACTCGCCGAGGTTGTAGCAGCATTGGGCCGGCAGGTAGTCGGCGATGAGGTGCTTCCGCATGCATGTGCGGATATGCTGGGTGCAGAGGCGGATGTTCTCGAGCCGGCGCCGGTGATCGTCCTCGCCGTAGTCGCGGAGTACAGACGGCCGCGCGGCAGGGGCGGGGCCTTCTGCTCGCCGGCCGGCCGCCGGCGGCGAGCC
>JAFGTL010000463.1 GCA_016934125.1 Candidatus Hydrogenedentota bacterium | reverse complement strand
AAGCCAGATGCACATGTCGTCTTGATCGTCCACCTGAGGATCACTCAAGGTCAGGCTCGGTGTCAGCATGGGCTCGGCCGGTGACCCCTGGTGGGCGGCCAAGCACAGAATGCAGACAACCGACGCGGCCAGGGCTGTTGCCGGTTTCGTCCTCATGCGTTCACTCCTTTCTCCTTGCGCCGAAACCATACGTTGTCGGCGCCTGTCCATTCGATTCTCATGGGGTTGCCCTTCACGGCTCGCCGCCCGGGCGGAACTGCGGCCCACTGCGGGATGTGCACCTCATGGGAGCCCCGAGAAGAGGCCGGCGCCGCAGCCCCGGGAGAGAGAACTGCGGCACCATGTGTGACAGACTCACGAGAGGGCCTTACCAATCCCACGTCCGCCCGATGAGGGCGTCCACTTCAGTAACCGGATGATCTTCGCTCGGGTATTTCGAGAACTTCACGTGCCCGTCCATGTAGAGAACGTTGCACCCGCCGGGCATATGGCTGAAGTCCTCGCTCACGTCCGCGGAGTCCTTTTCGCCCGGGATGTTGGCGTTGATCCCGTCCCACATCACGGCGATTTCGGACTGGGCCACAGCGGTGCCGGCCGGGTTGTTGATGTCGGTAATCATGAAGCGTTCAATGCCTTCCCGAAGGCGGTAGATCACCGAGCCGCCGCCGGTGCCGGAAGCCGTGATTGCGATGCCGATGCCATCCTGTACAGCCGTCTCGATGGCGGCCTCTTGGCCGCTGATGTCGAGGTCGCTGCTGTAGGCCTCGATCATGCTGTCTCGATCCCCGCCCCAGTCATCCAGGCCGTCCGTCATGGCCATGAAGTCCCCGTGCGTCGTGTAGGTGATCATGGTGACCCACACGTCCAGGTTCTCGCACGTCCAGGCGTAGTACACGTAGCTCGCGTCCTCGAACTCACCCGGGTCGGGGGCCCCGAAATTCGGGTGCGTGGCCGGAAGGCCGCCCTTGCAGCCCGCACACCAGTCGCCCTTCGGCAGGCCGTCGGTGCCAAGCGAGCAGTCCAGGTAATCTTCCGGGTTCGACAAGTCGGACGGACAGAAGTAGATGTTCATGTCCGTGCAGTACTCCGGATAGATGTCGTGGCCCCACGGGCAGCACTGGAAATCCATGTCGTATCCGCTGGCATGCGGATCGGGATCGTACGGGCCGCTCTCGAGACCGTCCTGACGCCCCTGGGTCGGCCAGACCTCGCCTTTCGACTCGTTGGCGAACATCTTGAAGATCAGTCCCCACTGCTTCAGGTTGTTCTGGCACGCAGCGCGCCGCGCCGCCTCCCTTGCCCGCGCCAACGATGGTAACAGGATCGCCGCCAAGATCCCGATGATGGCGATAACGACGAGCAGTTCGATCAGTGTGAATCCCTTTCTGTCGGACATAGTCGTTCTCCTTACAGGTTGTTTCCCGAATTCAACACGCACCGTGACGTCACCCATTCGAGCCGCCTACTGGACGCATCAGGAGCCTAACCGCCGACCTTTAGCGCCGGATTAGGCAATAGGCAGCCGTTGGCGAAGCTCAGGTTCGCGTTGCGTGTTCGGGCGCGAACTGCCACAAACACAATCATCCGATGCGCCGCCGAGCGGCCCGTAACTCCGAGCCGCGGGGGGAGTACTGCGCGCCCAAGGCCCTGCCAGGGGCCCCGGCTCGGTGGGCCTCGTCTTGCTGGCTTTCGTCATGCCACCAGCCACGCCCGTTGCCTCCTGGAAACGGAGGTGCTAGGCTTGCGGTGCGGAACCCGAGGCACTCACGGCGCCAGCACGCTGTATGCCATCGTTGCCGCGGCGGTGGCGGGGCCATCGTAGGCGCCGTTGGGATGTTCCTCGTCGCCTGAGGAAGCCCGGCACATGGAATCCGTTGGATGCCGCAGGCCGGATAGCGGGAGAGGTCAAGTGCCATATCGCAAGGGCAGGTATCCATGGATTCTCCGGGCTCAAGCCTCCGTGCTCTGTGTCCTTGTCTTCATCGCTACTGCAGAGCGGTGTGCGGCGGGCGGATTCCTGCCTTCGGGCCTGACCTATGTGTGGTGGCGGTTCGACAAGCCGGAGTTCGAGGATCTTCAGATCGATTTCGAGATCCTCGGCGAAATACCGCAGAAGCCCGGCCTTTACCTGCAGTTTTACCAAGGGGAAATCGGTGACATCGGGTTCTACTTCGGGCTGCAGACCGATGTCTACGACCCGGACCGCGGGTGGCGCGGAAAAGGCATCCTGTTTTCCCGGTGGGGAACGCGGGATCTGGCCAACGTGCGCTCAGTGTCGAGCGGCTGGGTGCAGTCGTCGGGACACGAAGGTGATTTCGTGGGAATCCGGCGCAACTACGCGTGGACCGATCACCGGTATCGATTCCACCTTGCGCGCGTCGACGAGGACGGCGAAGGCGTGTGGTACGGCCTGTTCCTGCTCGACTACGATACGGGGAGCGAGGATTATGCCGGTGCGATCCGGTTCCCGAAGCGAGAGAACCGGAGCCCGAAGGTCCGGGACGGCGGCGGCACGTGGATCGAGGTCTACAGCGCTGCAGGAGGCCCCGACGACCTGCCGTACGTCCACCTGTCCATCTCGGGTGCGTATGCCGACCACCGGAGGACGCCGGCACGGCGCGCGGTCTCGAATTACTCGAATGTGGAGAACACGGACGTCTTCTACGACAGCGAAAGCAAGCGGATTCACATGCTCTTCGGAAAGGGCGTGACGCGGAAACACGAGGCAGGCCGCCTGTTCTGAAGACCGCGTCTGCAATCGCGGCCGGTATAGGCTTCGACGGCGGAGCGGGTGCATCTCCACACGCCAAGGCTCCACGCGTGCCCCCGGATGTCAAGACGGCCGCCCTCCCGGGCGGCCGTTTCGCTTCTGACGCCACCGCCTCCGCGCCGTGCACCGGGTTCGGCGCCACGTGCTCGCGCAGCCCAAGCGGTCCACAATCCGCACGTAACGCTCTCGACGTGGGAGACGAAGTGCCAATTGGCCCGCCGCGGCGGGCCTTTCCGCTGCGTTGCCGTTTCGCTCCATACATCGTGGGCTTCTTGATGGACGGCACACGCAGGGAAAACGGCACGATGCCGCTTCTGCGTTGGACGGAGACGTAGACGCGGCATCCTGCCGCGTTCCTTACGTGCGGATTCTGGCGCGATGTAGACGCCTTGTCTCCCGATACGTCAGGTGCTAGACTCGCCCTACGGCGTCCGGGGCGAGACGGAGCGCGGGCGGATCGTGCATACAGGGAGGCCGGCCATGAGAAAAGCGCTTGCGGTACTGATACTGACGGCCCTCTTGTGCGGTTGCGCAACGCTCCGAAGAACCTCCGGCGCGCCCCTGCCGCAGACTGCGGACGAGGAGGGAATCCTGGAAGCGTATGCCTCGTACCTCATCCTCCTTGACGCCTCACCTTCGTAAGACGTGGGGGCCCCGCCGATCCTCCGAGATCCGTGTGGGATCGGTTCTGGCACGACTTCGCGGCCCATGTCCTCGCCTCTGTCAGCGAAGAAGTCCGGGAAGGAATAGCGCGAGACTACGAAGAACCAGAAAAGAAAAGGACTACGACGGCGGCGGCTCTGGTACCCTAACTCCATGGATTGACCGAGTAAGCGGAGGAATTCCATGAACAGCATCCATCGACGCACGTTCCTGCGATTGGCTTCAGCGGGCCTCGCATGCGCCGCGGGCGCAAAGGCGAGCGCACAGCCCCTGGAAGCCACAGCCGAGTCGCTCGATGCCCTGGGCCTGAAATACGTGGGCCAGGTTGCGCCTCGAACTTCCGCCTCCATCAAGGCATCCGCATTGTCTGTGGGCTTCGAAGTACTTGATCGGAAAGGCTTTGAGCCGGAACGCACCTACGAGCACCTCGCGCAATTGGGCGTGAAATGGGCCCGGTGTCAGACCGGTTGGTGCCGTT
>JAFGTL010000462.1 GCA_016934125.1 Candidatus Hydrogenedentota bacterium | reverse complement strand
GATACCATCAAGGACAACGAAACGATCCGGGACGAGTTGCTGGCCATCATGCTCGGCGTCTGGGATCACATCAAGAACGGCGGCGATCACGGGGCGGACACGTGGGCGCTCGAGTGGTTCGGGTTTCTGCCGGGCAAACGGGAGAGCCGCCGGTTTCTCGGCCTTCACATGCTGTGTGAGTCCGACGTGCTCGGTTCGGCGCCGTTCGCGGATGCCATCGCGTTCGGCGGCTGGCCCATCGACACCCATCCCGTCCAGGGCGTGGATGCGCCCGCCGAATCCCCTTGCAGCCAGCACCGCGTGCCCCATGTCTACGACATCCCGTTGCGCGCGTGCATCTCGCGCGATATCCCGAACCTCCTGTTCGCGGGCCGGAACATCTCGGCCACGCACATCGCTTTCGCGTCGACGCGCGTCATGGCTACGGCTGCGGCCATGGGCCAGGGCGTCGGCACGGCCGCGGCCTACGCGGCGCGCCACGACGTGTTGCCCGCCGCCATCCCGGACAGGCCCGAGTGCATGCGGGCCGTCCAGCAGCGGTTGCTGCGGGATGACGCATACCTCATCGGGCTGGCCAACGAAGAAGGCGGCGATTTCGCGAGGACGGCGCGGCTGACGGCATCGAGTGCCCAGGCAGCCGGCCCGGTGGCCAACCTCGTCTCCGGTGTGACGCGGGCGCTCCACGGCCCGGACGGGGCGCCGCCGGATCGGGTGGTCTCCGGAACGCATCGATGGATGAGCGAAGGCCTCCCGGCCCAGGTGGAGTTGCGCTGGGCCGAGCCCGTGCACTGCGGTGAAGTCCAACTCGTGTTCGACACGGGCCTCCACCGGCCGTTGACACTCACCCATTCCGACGCCTACGCCGCCCGGATGGCGTGGGGCACGCCGCAGCCGGAGACGGTGCGCGACTACCTCATCGAGGGGGAGTTGGACGGTACGTGGCGCACACTCGTGCAGGTGGAGGGCAACTATCAGCGGCGGAGGGTTCACGAGATCGCTCCCGGGAACCGCCTGACGGCCCTGCGCCTGACGGTGACGGCCACCAATGGCCTGGATCACGCCCGGGTGTGCGAAGTGCGCGTATACGCCGGCTCGCCCGGCGCGATCTGACCGCCGGACTATACCGGGCGCGGCACCGCGAGGCCTTCACTGGACTTCGGCGCCTCGGATTCCCACACCCCGGGAATCTCCGCGCAGCAGTCCGGGCAGCAGGCCCCCGCCATCCGGTTTTCCTGGATGTAGAACCCGAGCCGCCGGATCAGAAGGGCGCCGCACGACGGGCAGAAGGTGTGCTCCCTGTCCCCCACGCTCCCCGGCAGGTTGCCCGCGTATACGAAGTGGAGCCCGGCCTCTTTCCCGGCATAGTACGCGCGATCCAACTCGACGGGGCTCGTCCGCCGCCCGCCCGTCATCCGGTAATCCGGATGGAACGCGGTTACATGCCACGGAATGTCGGGCGAAACACCCGCAATGAAGCGCGCAATCCCGTTCAATTGCTCATCATCGTCGTTGAACCCCGGCACCACGAGCGTCACAACCTCGATCCAGAATCCCATGGCCCGTAACCGCTCGATGGTGTCGAGCACGTTCTTCAGCGAGCAACCCAGGTGCCTGTACTTGGCCTCATCGAAGGTTTTCAGATCGACTTTGTAGAGTTGGACATGGGGCCGGATGAATTCGAGGACCTCGGGGGATGCGTTCCCATTGCTCACGAAACCGCACAGGATCCCGCGCTCGTGGGCGCGCTGGAACACCTCGACGGCCCAGTCCGCCGTGATCAACGGCTCATTGTAAGTGCTCACCATCGTCGGCACCCGCTTTTCGAGCGCCACGCGAACGAGGCTTGCCGCGTCCATGTCGCGCACGAGCGTGCCGGCCTCCTCGTCCTTCAACGTCTGGCTCGATACCCAGTTCTGGCAGAAGTCGCAGTGCAGGTTGCAGCCCAGCATGCCGAAGGACAGCGCGTCGCGCCCGGGATACACGTGATAGAAGGGCTTCTTCTCGATGGGATCCACCTGGAGGCCCGCCACGTAGCCGTGGGGCACCAGCAGCCGCCCCCCGCGGTTGATGCGCATCCGGCAGATGCCCGAGTCGCCGTCCGGGATCACGCACCGGTTGCCGCACGCCAGGCACTGGACGGCGCCGTCTTCCTGGGGCCGGACGAGTTCCGGGGCCGCGTCCGCCACCTTGCTGTACAGAAGCTCCTTCAGTGAGGCTTTGGCCGCCATGCTCGCTCCTCCCCGTCGGATGGGATTGACGCCATTCAGTCCGGCAACTCGATCTCGATACGTTCTCCATTCAGGCGGACGGGATATCGCTCGATCCCGTCGTCGCATGCGCCCTCGGCGCGCTCCAGATCGAACTTCCAGCCGTGTCGAGGGCAGGTGACGGTAACCCCGTCGTCCACCCATCCGTCCGACAGCGGGCCGCCCATGTGGGGACAGGCGTCGCTCAAGGCGAAGAACCGTCCCTTCGCGTTGAACACGGCGATCCGCCGGCCCTCACAATCCACGGCGATACCGTCGTCCTCGGAGAGGTCGGCCCGCCGGGCCACGTCTACCCACCGGCCCACGGCAATCCCTCCTTGTCGCCCTGCAGCGCGGCCGGCCTGGCCCCGGAGCGCTGCTCTGACGGCAGTCTAGCCTGCTTGTCCATGGGGTTCAAGGCGAAGGCGGACGGCCCAAGTCGTCTCGTAACCTGGGATGCGGCGCGTGAGGCGAGCTCGCCCTTGCGATTTGTGTCTGCGCAACGGATTTGTGTCTGCGCAACGGATTTGTGTCTGCGCAACGCTCACCCATTGGGTGGTTGTGTGGCCGAGCGGAAGTCG
>JAFGTL010000029.1 GCA_016934125.1 Candidatus Hydrogenedentota bacterium | reverse complement strand
TCGAACGGGCATCCCAACACACCCAGGAGGCGTATGCCATTCTAAGCGAAGCCTTGCAGAATCCGGCCCTGGCAAAGGACGGGCGTATCAACGTTGGTGGGCAACGGATGCTGGACGAGTTCGTCGAGCCCTGTCGAAAGGACTGTGCGACGCGACTAGAGCGCGGGATCAGGAGATGCGGGTAGTCGACGGCGCAGTCTACGACGTGTTCAGGGACGCGCTGGCTCAGGAGCATTGAACGCGTGATGAAGCACCCCGCCGGGGCGACACAGGCGCTCCGCTTGGGATAGCCCCCTCTTTCGCCCCGTCCGGCTCTTGGCGGACACGGGGGCGTCCACCGCACGGGGCGCAAGCGCCGTGGCTCGCACGGGGCGGAAGCGCCGTGCGCAGCATGCCTTTCGCGAGCCGGTTGTGCTACACTCACGGCCTATGGCACCTGACGAGCACAAACCCCTGATCGTCCAGTCGGATCGATCCGTCCTGCTGGAGACGGACGGCCCTTGCTTCGAGGACGCCCGCGACAGCATCGCGGCGTTTGCGGAGCTGGTGAAGTCGCCCGAGCACATCCACACCTATCGGATTACGCCGTTGTCGCTGTGGAACGCAGCGGCATCGGGCCTGACGGCGGCGCAGATCGTCGACAGCCTCGTGCAGTTCAGCAAGTACGAGGTGCCGCAGAACGTGATCGCGGACGTCGAGGATAACGTCGCGCGATACGGCCGGCTCAAGCTGTTCAAGACGGAGGACGGGCAGCTCGTCCTCTATGCCGAGGACAGCCTGCTCATCATGCAGCTCCTGAATCAGAAGACGCTGCAGCCGTATGTGTCGGGCTCGCCGGACGGCCACCACATCTACGTGAAGCCCGAGGAGCGGGGCAACGTCAAGAGCGCCCTGATCAAGCTGAACTTCCCGGTGGAGGATCTCGCCGGCTATGTGGAAGGGGCGCCGTTGAAGCTAGGGCTTCGGGACACGGCGCTGTCGGGCAAGCCGTTCGGCATGCGCACGTATCAGCGGGAGGCCATCGACGCGTTCCACATGCGCGGCTCGAACCGGGGCGGCAGCGGGGCGGTGGTGCTGCCGTGCGGTGCGGGCAAGACGATCGTGGGCATCGGCGCGATCCATGCGCTGCAAACCCAGACACTCGTGCTCACCACGAACACGGTGGCGCTGCGCCAGTGGAAATCGGAGTTGCTGGACAAAACCGATCTCACCGAGGATCAGGTGGGCGAATACAGCGGCGAGTCCAAAGAAATCCGCCCGGTGACGCTGGCCACCTACCAGGTGCTCACCTACCGCAAGAGCAAAGACAGCCAGTTCGTCCACTTCAGCCTGTTCGATGAGGGCAACTGGGGCCTGATCATCTACGATGAGGTGCATCTCCTGCCTGCGCCGGTGTTCCGGGCGACGGCGGCGCTCCAGGCGCGGCGGCGTCTGGGGCTCACGGCCACGCTGGTGCGTGAGGACGCGCGGGAAGACGACGTGTTCAGCCTGATCGGGCCGAAGAAGTACGACGTGCCCTGGAAGGTGCTCGAGAAGCAGGGGTGGATTGCGCAGGCGCTGTGCACGGAGGTGCGCGTGCCCCTGTCGGACGAGGAGCGCTACCGCTACGCCATCGCCGACAAGCGGGGCAAGTTCCGGATCGCGTCGACGAATCCGCTCAAGGATTCGCTGTGCGAGACACTTCTCGCCCGGCACAAGGAAGACAACGTGCTCGTCATCGGGCAGTACCTCGATCAGTTGAAGCTGCTCGCGAAGCGGTTCAAAGCGCCCCTCATCACGGGGCAGACGGCCAACCGGAAACGGGAGGAGCTGTACGCGGCGTTCCGCACGGGCGAGGTGAAGCTGCTGATCGTGTCGAAAGTGGCCAATTTCGCCATCGATCTGCCCGATGCGAGCGTGGCGATCCAGGTGTCGGGCACGTTCGGCTCGCGCCAGGAGGAGGCGCAGCGGCTTGGGCGTATCCTACGGCCCAAGGAAGACGGCGTCATTGCCCGGTTCTACTCGCTCGTGTCGCGGGACACCTGCGATCAGGATTACAGCGTGAAACGGCAGCTCTTCTTGACGGAACAGGGCTACCGCTACGAGATCCGAAACGCCGAGGATACCTGACGTGGCACGCGTCCGCCTTCTTTGCGGCCCCCGCCGTTCGGAACGCGCGCCGGCAATCGACGCGCTCATGCGGAGCCGCTGGGGGCGCGCCGTATTGCTGGTGCCGAGCGCTCCGCTCGCCCGGCGCCGGGCAGAGGGCCTCATCCTGGAAGGCGAGGGAACGGCCGGGGCATGGGGCAGGCCCGTCCAGACGTTCCAGGACTTCGTGATGGGGCTGCTGAGTTCGGCGGGCCGCGAAGGGGCGGTGCTCGGCGATCTCGAACAACGCTACCTGCTCGAACAGGCCGTGGAAGGCCTGCGCGGGCGCTCCGCCCTCGACGCCGTGGGCGCGTCGGCGACAACCCCCGGATTCATCCGCCACATGCAGCGGATCGTCACCGATCTCAAACAGGCGGCCATCGAGCCGGACGCATTCCGCGAGCGGGTGCGGGCGCGAAAGAACGGCTCGCCGCTGGACGAGGTGGTGGCGGACGTGTATGCGGCGTATCAGGAGGCCCTCATCGGAGCGGGCGCGTACGATCGCGTGGGCCTGTACTGGGAGGCGGCGCTGCTCTGCCGGGGGGGCCACCCCGCCGCGCTGGAGGGCGTGGAACTCCTCGTGCTCGACGACTTCGACGATTTCACGCCGTCGGAGTTCCGCCTGCTGGCGGCCATCGAGCCTCATGTGGAAGAACTCGTGTTCGGCCTCAACTGCAACGCGGAGGAGCCGAGCCAAGCCGATCTGTACGCCCTCACGCGCGACACGGTGCAACGCGTGAAGGACACGTTCCCGTCGAACGAGTTGCGCGCCTTTGCCGAGGATGGGCCCCGTAGCTTCGTCGAGTTCGCCGCCTCGCAGGTGTTCTGGCGCACGCCGCCCGCCCGCCCGCCCGATCTCCGTCCGGATCTGGAACTCGTGCCGTGCGCCGGCTGCGTCCAGGAGATCGAGACCATTGGACGCCGCGTCAAGGGCCTGCTGGTGGAAGAGGCGGTGCCGCTTGAGGAGGTGGCGATCATCTTCCGGAATCTGGGCGGGGTAGCCGACACGATCCGCGCGGTGTTCGACGAGTTCGGAATCCCGGTGCGGATCGATCACCGGCCTGCCCTGGCGCAGAGCGCGGCCTGCGCGTTCCTGCTCGATCTGCTCGATGCCACGGGCGAATGGCGCCGCGAGCCGATCCTGGATATCGTGACGTCGCCGTGGTTCCGGCCGGAACCGCCGCCGGCTCCACGCGGGAAGGCCTTGGCGGGGCGGATCGCGCGGATGGCGCGGGTGGTTTCGGGATACCGGGAATGGGGCCAGCGCGCCGGCCATCTCCTCGGCCGCCTCGAAGCGGCCTCGGCTCGGGCCGACGAGGACGAGGAGGCGCAGCGGACGCTCGAGCGCATGCCGGACGCGCGCGACGCGGCGCAGACGCTGCTCGATCTGCTCGGTTCGCTGAAGAACGCGGCGGCCCTCGTGCCCGAACGGGGCACGCTGCAGGACTACGGGCGGGCCATGGAGGCGCTCGTGGAGGCGTGCGGAATCGAGCGTGCACTCGCGGCCGAGGCGGCCAGCATCGCGCCGGTTCGCGCATCGGAAGCCGCTGCGCTGGAAGCCCTTCGCGGCCTGTTGACGCGGTTGTCCACGGGCCTCGCGCCCCTTGCCGCGCCCGCACGGAGATGGACGCGCAGCGAGTTCCTGGCCTGGTTCCGGCAGGCGTTGCGCGACACGCCGTACGCGCCCCCGCAGGCCGCGGTGGGCGTGCATTGCCTCGATGCGGAACGCGCGCGCCATCTGCGGTTCGATTACGTGTTCTTCGGGGGCGTCAACGAGGGCGAGGTGCCGCAGCCGGCCTCGGTGAACGCCGTGTATTCCGAAGAGGATATCGCCGAACTCGAGGGCGTGGAGGTGCGGCTCGCGGGCAGGCGGAAGCAGGCGGATCGCGAGCGCGTGTTGTTCCATCACGTACTCGACGTGGCACGCGAGCGGCTCTGGATCACGTGGCGAACCGTCTCGCCGGATGAGCGGCCGGCCAGTCCGAGTCCGTTCATCGCCGACATTCTCGAACTCTTCGACGACTGCCGGGGGGTTGTGCTGAGTCCGCCCCCTCCCCCCCACGCTTTCGTCCCGTCGCTGGATGCCGTGGCATCGCCGCGCGACTTGCGGAACGCCCTGCTGTTCCGCGGGGAACCGGGGGCGTTGGCGCGGTTCGGGGAGGAGGTGGCGCCTTTCCGGGAACGGGCCGGGGTGGACATCGGCCGGCATCGCGCGGGGCCCTTCGACGCGTACGACGGCGTGCTCTCGGATCCGGCCCGGATCGAGGCAATTGCGGGGCGGTTCGGCGCGAACCGGCAGTTCAGCGCGGCCCAACTCGAAGCCTATGCCCTGTGTCCGTTCCAGTTCTTCGTCGAATACGTGCTCGGCCTCGAAGACGAGGAAATGCCCGTGGCGGAGTTCGATCCGCGGATCCGGGGCACCATCCTCCACGAGATCCTCCAGCGGTTCCACGCCCGGTATCGGGGCCAATCGGTGCCGGACGTGGCGGAACAGGACGCGGACGAGGCCATGTCGCGGCTGGTGGACGAGGTGTTTGCGGCGCGCGCGGCGCGGAGCGTGACGGCGCCGCCGGGCGTGGTGGCCGTGGAACGGGAGCGGATGCGGGCGATCCTAGCGCGTTACCTGGCGCTGGAGCGGGCGGCGGGCGATGCAAACTGGAAGCCGCAGTATTTCGAGGTTGCCTTCGGCCATGCGTGGGGCGCGGCCGGCGATGGGCCGTCGCGGGCGGAGCCGGTTACGCTCGATACGCCGGCCGGGCCGGTGCTGTTGGCCGGGCGCATCGATCGAATCGATGAAGACGAGGGCGGCGCGAACGTGCGCGTCATCGACTACAAGACGACGGTGCATGTGAAGCAGAAGGACGTGAAAAGCGGCGCGTCACTGCAGTTGGGACTCTATGCGATGGCGCTCGAAGGGCACCTGATGAGCGAGGCCGACTGCCGGGCGGCCTGGTTTGCGTGGGTGGGCCGGAGCCGTGCGTTCTGGGAGGAGGTCATGCACCGCGGCGGGAAGAAGGACGAATGGGCCGAGCGGCAGGCCATCGTCCGCGATCGGGCCGGTGAGGCCGTGGCCGGCATCCGGCAGGGCGTG
>JAFGTL010000461.1 GCA_016934125.1 Candidatus Hydrogenedentota bacterium | reverse complement strand
CCCGAGATCCCGCTCACCACGGCGTACGGCGTTTCGCGCTTCAGCGCGAGCGCCCGATCCCGCAGCCCCGCGAACCGGCCCGGATCGTCCCCCTTCGGAAAGGGATACGCACGCAGATCGGCGAGGCTCGCGCCGGCCAGGGGATGATGCGAGATGTCCATGTAGTAGGGGTGATCGTCCGGCATGCTCCACGTCACGCCGAACTCATCCGTCAAGTCGTGCCAGCGCCGGCCGTCGCGTTCGTTCTGCACGATGCCCCCCGTCCAGCCCCCGGCCGCGCCCGCCGCCACGTAGCGCGTGTCCACGTGGAACCGTTCGAGCACCGCCTCGCACGGCCGGGCCAACTGCTGCACCGCGTCCATGATCTCCACCTCGCCCGGCAGGCCCAGGTGATCGAGCAGGGCCGCATAGGCGAACTTGTGAATGCCCGTCTGGTTCCCGCCGAGATCGATGGGCACCCGATCCGGCTCTTCATGGCGGAGCGCCGCCTGCACCCGCTCCCGCGAAGTCATTCGCTCGCGCGCCATATCCCGCCAAGCCCTCCGCGCCTAGTGCGCCTTCAGGTAGTCGCCGACGCCCACTACCGCGATCGACGCCAGCAGCACGACGATCCCGGCCACCACCAGGTGGTGCGTGCGCCGGCTCGACCCCCGCCATTCCCGGAAATACAAGCCCCACAGCGTGCTGAATACGATGATGAATGCCATGTGGATCGCCCAGCTCGAGAACTCGTACCGTCCCATCCGCGTCGTCCCCATCCCGTAGAAGAAAAACTGGAGGTACCACGTGATCCCCGCCAGCGCCGCAAACAGATAGTTCACCGCCAGCGTCGCGCCCCCGCCCGACACGTAGTCCCGCCCTGTCCGGTTCCGGAGGTTCAACGCCACACACCACACCGCGTTCGTCGTGAATCCGCCCGCGAGCGTGGCAACCAGCACCGGGTAGTTCTTGAACAGATCGGGCGTCCCCTTCGCCACCGCCACCGCCGCAATCGGTTTGCCCGCCGCGAACGCCAGCGCCATGCACGCGCTCATCACCCCCGCGAACACCGCTACCCACACGCCCTTGACGAAGTTGAACTCGCCCACCGCCTCGGCCTTCTGTGCCGCGGACACCTCCCGCTCTTTCCGCATCCCCGCGCACCCGCAGATCGCGATGCCCGCCAGGCACACCCCCACGCCCACCATCGCCACCTGCCCCGGCCGGCCACCCACGAGTTCCGCTGCGCCCCCGAGGATCAGCGGCGGCACGATGGTGCCGCAGGCCGCGCAGAACCCTAGCGCCAGCGCATACCCCAGCGACATGCCAAGGTATCGCATGGACAGCCCGAACGTCAGCCCGCCGATGCCCCACAGCACGCCCAGCCCGTAACACCCGAGCACGCTCGCCGCCGGCGCATCCCGCAGCACCCCCACGACGTCCGGACACGTCGCCAGCGCCACCACCCACGGCGCGATGATCCAACTGAAGAACCCGCCCACCAGCCAGTAGCTCTCCCAGGCCCAGTGCCGCACCCGCTTGAACGGTATGTAGAAACTGGCCGCCGCCAGCCCGCCCACCGCGTGCAGCCCGATGCCCAGCACGGGATTGGCCGCCATCTGCCACCTCCCGGGATCCCCGGCGGATTTTAGGTATTTGCCACGGAGCCCGCCGCGGTTGCGATCCCCTTTTGGACAGAGTAGACTTGAGTTGCAGGCGCCGTCAATGCACGCAGTGGCTTTTTATTTGCACCTTTTGGCACATGGAACTCGACTTCTTCTACCGCTATCCCCCCGTCGGCGACGATGACCGCCGCCGCGGCCTCCACGTGTCCGTCGCCGGCCATACGCGCGTGCCCCCCCATACCCGCTATCCCCCCACCCAACACCCCGACGACTACCACTTCTCCTGGCACAAGGGCCGCGTCCTCGCCGAGTTCCAAGTCGTCTACATCACCCGCGGCCGGGGCACCTTCGAATCGGCCGCCTCCGGCAAGATCCCCATCGCCGCCGGCCAGGCCTTCGCCCTGTTTCCCGGCGTCTGGCACCGCTACATGCCCGACAAGGCCACCGGCTGGGATGAATACTACGTCGGATTCAACGGCCCCCTTGCCCCGCGCCTCATGGCCGACCACGCCCTCTCGCCCGACGTCCCCGTCCAGGCCCCCGGACTCGATGAGGCCCTCGTCGCGTCGTTCATCCGCCTGTTCGACGAGTTGCGCGGCCAGCAGGCCGGCTACCAGCACCTCCTGGCCGCCGGCGTCGTCCAGATCCTCGCCCGCATCCGCGTGGCCGTCCAGCGCCGCCCCTTCGCCGGGCAACCCGTCCGGGAGATCATCGAGAAGGCGCGCGCCGCGCTCATGGAACGCACCGATCAACGCGTAAACGTGGCCCGGCTCGCCCGCGAACTCCACGTCGGCTATTCCCGGTTCCGCCGCGCCTTCCGCGACTACACCGGCATGCCCCCCGCCCAGTACCACCTCCAACTCCGGCTCAACAAGGCCAAAGACCTCCTCCGCAACACCCGCCGCCCCGTCGGCCAGATCGCCCGCGATACCGGATTCGACTCCATCTTCTACTTCTCGCGCCTTTTCAAAGCCAAAACCGGCCAGACGCCCCGCGAATTCCGCACCATGCACCAGGGCGGCGCATCGCGGGAGTGAAGGCTCCCCCAAAAAAACAAAGCGCCCCGCCGGAGCGGGACGCCTGGTTCCATACGTCGCGTTGTTTACACAGCGCAGCCGACAAGCCCGTAGAAGAACGACAGGATCTCGTAGAGCAACCCGCCGAAGAAGGGAGCTGCAAACGCGCCCATTCCATCGAGAACCGTGAAAAGCCCGTCAAAAAGGAAACAATACAACATGTCTGGTATCCCCCTTTCTTGTCCCGTTGATACCCGGCCGTAAGTGAACCACGCCCGGAGTATACCACAACCTCTATTGCCGAATGCAATGTTGAAACCGAGCCCACATTCAAACTCTAAGTGCACGCAGGTGATTTTGTCGTTGTAGTTGGAAGACTTCGTTGGGTGTTCGGAATCCGAGGCACTT
>JAFGTL010000460.1 GCA_016934125.1 Candidatus Hydrogenedentota bacterium | reverse complement strand
GTTCGTAGGAGGCCCCGCGCGACGAGAGCACGGCGCGGATGGTGCGATCCAGGCGTTCGTAATGCCGGCCGATCAGCGCACGCCGCGCCTCCGCGCCGGCTTCGCCGGCAGACGCCGCCTGCGCCGCCAACTCGGCGTCGGTAGCCGCCTTGAGCATGTCCAAACCGCCTGCCTCCACGCCTGTTTCTCCGCGGAGTGGACGACTCCGCTGGCCATGCCAACCCGGATCCGAGTGGTTCCCCCGGCTTCGGGAGACGCCACGCCATTCGTGGGCCCCGCGGCGATTCTCGCCCAGAGCCGCTTCCGACGTCAACAGGGCGCGCGCGCCTAGAGCCGGACGCGGAGTGTCCCCCGGGCGCCGGACACCGCCGCGATCCGCTCCCACGGGATGCTTACCACGTCCCGGTGGCCCTGGCGGAACCGCGCGTTCGGCGTGAATCGCTCGCCTTCGAGTTCGAGGTGGCGTACGCCGCAGGTGTTGCCGTCGGGATTCTCGATACGTACGTCGAGGCGTTTGCCGAGGTAGGAGGCCGTCGCCGACAGGGCCTGCCAATTGCGCGGAATGCACGGATCGATCACCAGCCCGTGGAGGCCGGGGCGGAACCCGATCAATCCGTGCCACACGTTGCGCAGGCCCGTGCTGATCGAACCGCTCAGGAAGGTGGCGCCCGCCTCGCCAACCGAGCCCGGCACGTTCCGCCAATGGTTGGGCACGGCGTAGGGCGCCGCCTTGGCGGCCGCCACGGGGTGGGCCTCCTGATCGTAGGGGAGCAGGTAGCGGAGCGTGTCGTACAGCATGCCCCCCTTGCCGGCCACCCAGCAGGCCCGGCCGAGAAACCCGTGACATCCGTGGTTGTAGGACGCGCCGTTTTCGAGCATGCCCGCGGGCAGATCGCCCGAGCCGATCCGCCCGAGGTGGGCGATGGGCGGCGCGCCGATGGCCGGGCCGAACACGAGCCAGCCCGTTTCGGTTCGTATCTCGTCGAGTGCCTCGAACACGGCCTCGCGCTCGGCCCCGTCCACGAGCCCGGCGATGACGGCAAACGAGTTGGCCGGCGTGTTGATGCGCCGCCGCCCGTCCGGATCGCGGGGGGAGAAGCACCACGCGCCCCCGTCGCTGAACACGCCGTTGAAGTAGCCCGCGCGGTTGCGCGCATGGGTGAGCAGCGCTCCGGCCATGGCGGCCGCGCCCGCCTCGAACGCCCCCGCCGTGCGGCGCGTCTGCCGAAGGGCCTCCTTGGGCACGCGGCCCGTGTCGGCGAGGTAGCGGAGCAGTTCCCCCGCCTGTTCGAGCGCCAGCACCACCTGCGCACTGGCCATCACCGTCTCGCCGCGTTCGAGCACACCGGCCCCGTTCACGCTGTCGTTCCAGTCGCCCTCGCGGATCTTGAGGAGGCCGTGCTCGCCCTGGTTCTCCGCACGGAGGGCGAACCGCATCATGGCGCACACGTGATCGAGCACGCTCCCCGTGCCTTCCGCGTCCAGGTAGGTGGCCGGCTCCGCCAGCACGTCGAAATCGCGCGTATGCACCAGGTATTCGTAGAGCAGTTCCCACACCCACCAGCCGCTGTCCATGTAGGCCCGCAGATCGTGCGGCCCCTCCCGCCCGGCGACGCTGTATTGCCGTGGAAACCAGCCATCGCTGCGCATGACGTTGAACAGTTCGAGCAGCCGGGCCCGGGCCGCGCCGGGATCCAGCGGCACGAGCCCGGTGAAGTCCTGGGCCGCGTCGCGCGTGCCCCGCATGCCCGAGGGCCAGCCCCGATCCAGCCGGCACACCCAATCGAGCTGGAGCGGCAGCCACTCGTTCGCGTAGCGGTTGAGCGCGGCGTCGGGCGTGTTGATGGAACGGTGCCCGAAGAGCTTCCGATACCGGCGTGCCGTGCGGCCCCGTTCGCGCTCGAAGCCCTTTGGCTCGAACCCTTTCACGGCGGCGGACACCGGCCGGCTGGATGGCCACGAGCCGTCGGCCGTGGCCGGGTAGAAGCCCGCGGCCACGCTGAAGGTCTTCTCCTGCCCGGCGTTCAACCGGAGCGTGCCCAGGAAGGCCGCATGCGGCGGCGTGCCGATGCTTGCGTTGCCGGCGCCGTAACGCCCCGGGGGCAGGGCCGACGCGAGGGGAAGCCACGAGCCCCGTGCGGGGAGGCCGATCGACTCGGGTGCGACGGGCAGGCCCCGGCCGATGAAGGACTCTTCCGACACGCAGGCGTGGCGGCACGGGAGGTTTGTCGTGAAGAAGGCGCGGAGCCGCTGCGCGGGATCGCCGGCCGGATCGCCTTTCTCGACGGTGATCAACGGCCGGGGCGACTTAGCCACCGCGCACCGCTGATACCAGTGGGGCACGTCCCAGGGCGCTTGGGCAAAGGGGGCCACGTGGGGGCGCCACGCCGGGACGACGCGCACCGTGCGCGGCCGCCGCCCCGTGTTGCACACCGCTACGCCCATGACGAGCCCGGGAAACGACTCGGCGACGCACAGTTCCGTGCGGACGCGGAGGCCGTCGTGGCACACGGTGAAGCGGGCCGCATCGGGCGCGAACACCGTTTCGTACTCGGCGAACGCCGCCGGGCCCGCGAAGGGGACGACAGGGAGCCCGAAGTTGGTGAACGCGCGGCACGCGCTATTGCCCCAGTCCGTCACAATCCACACGAGGAAGGGCGGGGGCGCGGTTTCGAGGCGCTCCATCTTGAACAGGGCCGGCCCGCACGGCGGATCCAACTGGAAATAGCCGGTGCCGTCGTGGTTGACGCGCAACAGCGCGCGATCATTGGCGTACACGTAGTCCCACGGGCGCGGGGGATAGGGCGTGTCGATGCGGAACGCCGCCGGCTCCTCCAGAAACGCCCCCAGGCCGCCGAGATCGATGTCGGTGAGTTGCATGGGCTTCTCCTCCGTTCCCGCACCCTTATACCGCACGGCGTACAGCCATTCCCAGCGGAGGGCAGGGACATAGCCACGGCCCGAGACGACAGATCTCTCCCGCATCCAGCTACGTCGGAACGGAGTCTCATCGGCGGGCCGGCTCGCGGGCCGGCGCCCACGTGTCACCGCTTCGGCTCGCACAACGTGACGCCGCCGCGGCGGCCGATCAGGATGACTCCGGCCCCTTTGGGCACGTAGCCGGCCACCGACAGGGCCTGAATCGTCACGCCCTGCACGCGCACCTTGCCAGAGGGGCTCAGGACGGTGGCGGCGACGCCTTCCTCGAAACTCGCTAAGCCCGAATGCACCGTTGAAAGCGTTTCACGCGAGTCAGGGGGGCCTGCCGGCGCTGCGTGCCAGGAGATGGTTCGCTGCACCGCGCCGGTGATGTTGGCGCCTTCGCAAGGCAAGTCCCCCTGAAGGCGCGTATCGCATGCCGCGGAGGATGCCGTCCAGTTGCCGGGTGTGCCGCCTGGCGTGCCAGAACTCGAAGCTGAGGCGTCCATCTCTGCTCCCTATCCGTGTCGCCCGTCTCGGAACGAAGAAGAAGATCAGGAACGAGAGCGAGGCGACAGCCATTGCGGCGGGGGCCGCATAGTCCGCGAGCGAGAGCATCTCCTCCTCGCTCATCCCGAGCAACTGCTGGCACCAGGTGCTGGACGCGAGCGGTTCGATGGCTACATGCAGGAGAATCCCCAAGAGAAGGCCAAACAGTGGCATGCTCACCGACAGAATGAGGCGTCTCCCATCGAGTCTGCGCCTTCGACGTATCCGGAGGCACCCGGGCGGCAATGCGGCAACCGCCACGCTGCCCTGTTCAAGGCTCAAGATCCACACCAACCCGTGAGCGAAGGCGATCCAGTAGGACAGGCTCAGAACAGAGATTCCCACACCTTCGCTGAGAAACCGAATCTTGGCCCGGCAAGACGGGCCGTCCCCCGCCGTCGATTTCGCCCCAGTTTCCATGGCGGCAGGCTAGCATAGATCCCCCACTCCGCAACAGCCATGCGGGCGGATGGCTTTGCGGTGCCGGCCCGGACGAATCGCTGAGAATGCTACACGCGACTCACTGCGTGTCTGCTGGCGTCGTCTGCCAGGAGAGGATTCGACGGACCGCGTCGGTGAAGACGGCGCCTTCGCCGGGCGAGTCTTCCTCGAGGCGCGTGCACCACGCCGCGGCGGCATCGAACTCGCCGAGCAACGCATGGGCAATCACCATGAGGCGCAACGCGGCGGCGTCAAGCTGGTGCGTTTCCACGAGCGGAGTCAGTTCGGCCACTGCCCCGGTGTAATCGCCTCGCACCACACGGGCGGAGGCGCGCCGGCAGTGCCGATCGCCGAACGCAAAAGGAGGCAGGCCGCGCAGCCAATTCACGAGAATGCTCCCCGGCGGAACAAGGAACGGTATTGCGAACAAGCCTACCACCGGGGTCGCGCCGAAGCGCACGATTTCCAGCGTGCTCAGGCGGGTGCCGGTGAAGTGCAACGACGCCGGTTCGCAGGCGGCTGTGTCGGGCCACGCCTCTGCCGACTCGATACCGCGGAGGATGCCGTCCAGTTGGCGGGCGTGCCGCCGGGCGTGCCAGAACTCGACGCCATGGCGGCCGTCCCTGCTCCGGATGAGCGTCACACGTTTCGGAATGAGGAAGAAGATCAGCAGCGACAACGACAGGAGCGCGGCCGTAACGGGCACTGTGATGACGAAAAGCTCTATGATTTCGCTCTCGCCCATCCCGAGCAGCCGCTGGGCCCACTCGCCTATCGCCAACGACTTGACGCCCGTCGGCAGGACAACAATCAAGAACAGGAGAACCAGCGGGGCCGCCGGTGCCATGATGAGGCGTCCTACATCGAGCCTGCGCCTCCGAGAAGCCTGAAGCCAGCCGGGGGGCAC
>JAFGTL010000459.1 GCA_016934125.1 Candidatus Hydrogenedentota bacterium | reverse complement strand
GGGCCTGGGTGGGCGGCGAGATGGCCGCCGCCTCCGCACAGCGCGTCCTCGTCTTTCCGGATCAACACGTCGCCCTGCGCTACGACCTTGTAAGCCTCTTCGCCCCGGGCGGGCAGGACTACCGGCTCCGCCACGCCGATGGCGCCGCCCTGTTCAACATCCGCCCCATGCTCGCCGATGATCGCCGGATCCAGATCGACATGGATGATCGCACGCTCACCCAGTTCATCCCGATCTGGCAACGGCGCGTCTACGGCGCGAGCATGGTTACGGCGGACTACCCGGACGTCGACCTCCAACTCGCGCGGACGGGCGACGAACTTGTCGCCACCGTCCACAACCGCTCGAAACTCGTGTTGCTCGACAACACCGTGTACTACGGCGACAAATGCTGGCGCATCGCGCCGGAGGGTATTCAGCCGGATGGCACGGTGAGCGTCCGCCTTGACGCGGCCACGGGCGCACCCCCGGCCGCCGGGCATCCATGGACGCACCTCGACAACGACGTGAACGATTCATGGGCTCACGGCCGGCAATTCGACATGCGGGACGCGCTCCGGCGCGGGGCCGTGTTGTTTTCTTCCGGAAACGCCGGGCGTGCGGCCTGCCCGCTGCTCGTGGCCGGTGCTCCGCAGGACGAAACCGGCCCGCGCGTAATCCAGGTGCTCGCATACGATGAGGGAAGCGGATCATGACGGCGATCTCTGTCGAAAACCTTCACAAGCGATTCGGGAAGACGCACGCGCTGCAGGGCCTGTCCCTTGCCGTGGAAGAGGGCGACGTGTACGGATTCCTCGGGCCGAACGGGGCCGGCAAAACCACGACCATGCGCATTCTGGCGACACTGCTCCGCCCGGACTCCGGCACGGCGCGCGTCCTCGGGCATGACGTCATCGAGGAGGCCACCGCCGTCCGGCCCGTGATCGGCTATATGCCCGACACCAGCGGCGCTTACCGCGACATGCTCGTCCACGAGTATCTCGAATTCTTCGCAGCGGCCTACCGCGTCCCCGCATCCCAACGCGGCCACGTCGTGAGCGACTGCATCACCCTCACCGGACTGCACGACAAACGCAACGAACTCATCGAAGCCCTGTCGCGCGGCATGCGCCAGCGGCTCGGCCTCGCGCGGTGCCTCGTCCACGATCCAAAGGTGCTGATCCTCGATGAGCCCGCCTCCGGCCTCGATCCGCGCGCCCGCATCGAGATCCTCGAAGTCCTGCGCGCCCTGGGAGACATGGGCAAGACCGTGCTGATCTCATCGCACATCCTCTCCGAACTCCGGCACCTCTGCAACAAGATCTGCATCATCGACCTCGGCAAATCCATCTATTCCGGCACCATCGCCGAGGCCCTCGAGCGTGCCCGAACCGCCCACCGCCTCCAGATCCGCCTTGTCGATCGCGCGCAGGAAGCCTCCGACATGCTCCGCGAAATGGACGAGATCCGGGAGGCCCACGCAACGGACGGCTCCATCGTCGTCGAGTTGGTCGAGGGGATCGCCGACTTCAGCTTCGTGGCCACGACGCTCGTCCACAAGGGGTTTGCGCTCCTGACGATCCGCGAGGAAGAAATCCTCCTCGAAGACGCATTCATCCGATTAACCGACACCGACACGCTCGAGGCGGCCGACGCGCCCGTCGCAGCCGACACGACATCAGGGAATCGCGGTTGAGACAGAGATTCGCCCTCGCTGCGCGTGAACTCACCCGATCGGGCCGTAGCCCTAAGACGTATGCGCTCCGCGTCCTCGTGGCCGGCTCCGCGATCGGCGTCATCGTCGTCGCGTGGATTAACGTGGCCCCCTTCTCCAAGCCCGAAGTGCTCGCCGCCACCCTCGGCGAGGGAATGGCCGGGGCCGCCCTCATCTTCCAGTTCGCCGTCGTGCTGGTGATCGCCCCGGCCCTCTCGGCGGGGTTGATCGCTGAGGAGAAGCAGCACAACACGCTCACCCTCCTCCTCCTGGCCGATATCAACGGCGCCGATATCTTCCTCGCCAAATTCCTGGCCGCCTTCCTCCAAGTCGAGATGCTCATCCTCAGCACCCTGCCGCTCGTTGCATCCGCGGCGTTCTTCGGAGGCGTGTCCGTTCCCACCGCCGCCTACCAGGTGCTCCTGTTCAGCGCCGCCGCCATGGCCGTGTGCGCGGGGAGCCTGCTGTGCTCGTCGCTCGTCGAAAGCCCCCGGCAGGCCCTTCTACTGGCAGTCACCGCGGTCGGGCTCTGGGTAGCCCTCAGTCTCGTCATCGACGGGCACATGGCCTACTACTCGATTCCCGCCCGAACGAACCTCCTGGTCGTCGTAACCTCCTACGCATCAAAGGCCTCCAGCCGAATCCTGTGGTCGAACGTGTTCTTCCACCTCGCTGCTGCGCTCATGGCCGCCCGACTCACCATCGGCCTGCTCCCCCGGCGCACCATCGCCCCCCGGCGCGAACGCCATGGCCGCCAGCGGGCCCGGTATCCCTGGGGCAAAGGGGCCATGAACATGGGCCGGCTCGCGCAACTCTTCGCCGCCAACGCCGGCGGACGCGACTTCACGGCCGACTCCCGCATCGTCCGCATGGCGGCCGTCGGCGTCTTCATCGCCATGGCCGCCGTGCCCGTGCTCGGCTGGATCGCCACCGCATTGCTCCTCGCGCTCCACATCGCCGCCTCCATGTCGGCCGCCCGCCGCCAAGGCCTTCTCGCCGACATGCTCGTCACCCCAATCGCCGAATCGAGCTTGGTGCGCGCCGTCTTCCACGCCAACCTGAACCGGACGCTCATCATCTTGCCCGCCATGATCGTGTCGGAAGCCGTATCCATCTCGCTCGTGGCCCACGGCATTGCCGGCCGCATGCCCTGGGGCACGCACCCCGAGCGGCTGGCCCTCATCGGCTTCACCCTCGGCCCTGCCCTGTTCGGCGTGCTCCGATTTGTGTGCGCGGTGGCCGTGTCGTGCTCGGCCGGCGCGGGAAGCGGGGGCAGCATCTGGAACGCGGTTCGGGCGACGGTGTCCATCGGCGCCGTGAGCATCGGCGTGTACGCCCCCATGCTGGTGGCCGAAGCCGGCCAGTGGGCGCCTCAAAGCGTGCGCGCCCTCGCCTGGGCCGCCCTGGCCTGGATTGCGTGGGGTGCCGGCGTATACATCGCCGTCGCCGCGATCTCGTACCGCCGCCTCGGGCTGGGGTTGTGGGGCCGGTTGCCGGTGCGCGGACTCCGCGCCCTCGGCGGGGGGCCAAGGGCGACACAGCGCGAGG
>JAFGTL010000458.1 GCA_016934125.1 Candidatus Hydrogenedentota bacterium | reverse complement strand
GCGGATGCGGAACTGCCTATGTGCCCGAGGGCGTGAAACGCCCGAAGGGCACACCGCCACCCCGGGAAACGGACGCCATCGCAGGTAGTCCACCCCTGAAGGGGTTGGGCAAGGGGGGCCGAACGCGATGCCTCAATCTCTCGCACGGATCCATGTGCATATTGTGTTTTCAACAAAAGCCCGCACGCCCTTTCTGAGAAACACCCGCCTTCGTGCCGACCTCCACGCCTATCTCGCCGAAGCCTATCGCGGGCAGGAGTGCCCCGTCACCGTGGTCGGGGGCGCGGATGACCACGTGCACATCCTGTGCATCATGTCGAAGAACAGGCCCCTCGCCGACGTAATCCGTGACACCAAACGGAGCGCGTCGAAATGGCTCAAAGGCCGGCCCGGCGGCGCCGCGGATTTCCGCTGGCAGCAAGGATACGGGGCCTTCTCCGTCAGCCATTCGAACGTAACGCGCGTACGCCGGTACATCGCCGAGCAAGAGGAACACCACAAAGCGCAGACATTCCAGGAAGAGTTCCGCGCGCTACTGGAGCGCCACGGCCTCGAATGCGATGATCGTTATGTCTGGGATTGAAGGGATCCCCGGCCCGGCGTCTCGGCATTACGCTTTGGGGCGATTCACGACGATGGTGTCCGCGGCGAGATCGTGGAGCGCCTGGCGCCGATCGGTGAACAGGGCGGTGACGCTCAGCCAGGGGAGCACGAGTTTCACGGCAGATCGGGCCGCGGCCCTGGCGAACGCCACGCGGCCGCCCGCGGTGCGCGTCACCTGGATTCCGAGGAGGCGCTTGCCGGGCGTGGCGCCCCCTTTGGCGGATTCGAGCACGGCGAAATAGAGCCAGCACAAGAGCAGGCTGGCGAGGCAGAACACGAGGCCCATGGCCGTCTCGATGTCTTCGCTGAACACGACGCCGTCTCCGGGGGCGGCCGGATCGAGATCGAAGCCGGATATGGCGGCGAACACTATGCCCATGGCAAACGCCAAGACGAACAGGAGCACGCCGAGCACGACGCTGTCGATGAACCATCCGGCCAGGCGGAGGCCGGCGCCGGCGTAATCCGCGTCTGGCCGGGCAGCCGGCCCGGCCGCCGCGGCGGGTTGGGCCGTGGGCGCCGGTTTCGGCGCGGGCTCGGGCACGGCCGCGTATACCCCCGCCTCAGTCGTCGTGGGACTTGGCGGCGCGGACGCCGGAGGCGGCGCGGACGCCGGAGGCGGTGTAGGCTTGGCCGGGGGTGGCGTGGGCTTGGCCGGAGGCGGCGGGGACGCCGGCCGAGGCGGAATCGGGGGCGGCGTATGGGCCGCCGGGCACGCCGCGAGGGCCTTGTGCACCTCGGCGGCGGTGGCGGGCCGTTTGGCCGGTTCCGGCGCGAGAAGGCGGTCGATCAAGTCATCCAGCGCCTTGGGCAGCCCCGGCACCAGGGCGCCGGGCAGTTCGAACCGGCCCATGGGCAGCCGGCCTGTGAGGCATTCGTAGAGGATCACGCCGAAGGCATACAGATCGGATCGGGGCGTCACTTCTTCGCCCGATACCTGCTCGGGCGCCATGTAGACGGGCGTGCCCACCCGGCCGGTGGACTGGCTGAACTGGGCCGAGCCCATGAGGCGGGCCAACCCGAAATCGAGGAGTTTGACGCGGCCGTTTGCGCACAGAAACACGTTCTGTGGCTTGAGGTCGCGGTGGACGGTGGTTTCGTGGGCGTAGGCGAGTGCATCGAGCACTTGGCCGGCGATTTCGGCAGTGGCCTCGAGAGGGAGGGGGCCGGTTTCGGCGAGCTTCTCGGCGAGGCTGGCGCCCTCGAGGAGTTCCATCGTGATGAAGCGCACGTCGCCGTGTTCGCCGAGATCGAAGGTGTTGACGATGTTCGGATGGGCGAGGCGCTGGGCCACCTGCGCTTCGTGGAGGAACCGCTGCTGCGCCTTCTCGCTTTGCATGAGCGACGGCAGCATCACCTTGAGAGCCTTCGGCTCGTTGTCCATGAAGGTGTCGAGCACTTTGTAGACGACGCCCATGCCGCCGCCGCCGATGCGCTCAACCACCTCGAACCGATCGCGGGCGCCCACCCGATCCCCCGGGTGGAACACGATCCCCTCGTCCATGGACGAGAACACGGTTTCGTTGTCGCCGAGGCTGCCTATGTTGAAGTCGGCCATGACTCTCCCTCCACGCGGATGACGGGCTCAGTCTACTGCAGCCGGGCGCGCCGCGCAATCGGCGCCGGCCGGACTCGTAGCTACATAGGCCGTGTGCAGGCCCAGGGAGGAACTCGTTGAGGCCGAAGGGGAGAAGGGCAAGCCCGGTGTGCGCTGAAAACGAGGAGCGTGCCGCCGGACGCATCGATAGCGCGCATCCCCGGCCTCGGCGTGTCCCCACCCGGACACCATGCCCGATGCGGCGGTATCGAAGGACTCGGGCCAATGGAGCCGGGCCAGCACTCCGCAAGGCCGAACCGCGAGCCGATCACGACAACTGATCGAGCGGGATGGCCTCGTCAATCAGCATGATGGGAATGTCATCACGGATCGGATAGAGATAGGCCCGATCTTCGCGGATCAGGCCGCCGTCGATCTTGGGATCGACCGCCTCGCCGGCGCGGTTTTTCAGCGTGCCCGCCTCGATCGCCGCGTTCGCCTTGGCGATCAACGCATCATCCGCCACCGTCACCGGTGTTTTGTTCTCGGGACACACCAGAATCTTCAGCAGCTCTGGATCCACCATCCGTTGTCCTCCCCGTTCTTGGGTTCTGATTCGAGCATTCTAGCGCAATGGGCCGTCAAGTCCAAGCTTCCCGGCCGGAATTCGGGGGGGCCGCGCCCGGCCGGCCCGGCATGCAGCGCCCCGCAACGACGTGCTATAGTGGCTGATCGCTGGCGTAGCGGGCCGAGTGCGCCCGGGAACAGGAGAATCATCGCCCATGATCGAGCAAGCCGTCGCCTATGCGCGCGCCCATCGCGAGGCGTTTCTGGAGCAGTTCCGCGAGTTCGTGGCCATCCCGAGCGTGTCCACTTTGTCCGAACACAAGCCGGACATGGCCCGCACGGCCGAATGGCTCACCGCGCAACTCCGCGCCCTCGGCATGACGCGCGCCGAGGCCTTGCCGACGGGCGGGCCCCCGGCCGTCTATGCCGAATGGCTCGGCGCCCAAGGCAAACCCACCGTGCTCGTCTACGGCCATTACGACGTCCAGCCCGTCGATCCCATCGACGAGTGGGCCTCCCCGCCTTTCGAGCCCACCGTGCGCGGCGAGAACGTGTACGCCCGCGGCGCATCGGACGACAAAGGCCAGATCCTCGCCGTGCTCAAGGCCGTCGAGGCCCTCGTTGAACAGGGCCCGCTCCCCGTCAACCTGAAGTGCATCTTCGAGGGCGAGGAAGAAGTCGGCTCGCCCCACCTCGGCGCGTTCATCGAGAAGCACCGCGAACTGCTCGCGTGCGATTTCGTGATGAACTGCGACGCCTCGATTCTCGGGCCCGATGCGCCCGCCATCACCTACGCCCTGCGCGGGCTGGCCTACTTCGAAGTCGAGGTGCGCGGCCCGGCCAAGGATCTCCACTCGGGCGGGTTCGGCGGCGCCATCCACAACCCGATCCAGGTGCTCTGCGAGCTCATCGCCGGCATGCACCACGCAGACGGCCGGATCGCGCTGCCCGGCTTCTACGACAGCGTCCGCCCGCTCGCCGACGAGGAGCGCGCCGCCTTGGCCAAGCTGAATCAGGATGACGAGCAGGTGCTCGAGATGAGCGGGGCGCCGGCGCTGTGGGGCGAGCAGGGCTACACGGTAACCGAGCGGCTGGGCGCGCGCCCATCGCTGTGCATCAACGGCATCCTGGGCGGATTCACGGGCGAAGGGTCGAAAACCGTGCTCCCGGCGCGCGCCATGGCCAAAGTATCCATGCGGCTCGTGCCCGATCAGGAGCCCGAGGCCGTGCACGAGCAGCTCTGCGCGTACCTCCGCGCCAACGCGCCCAACACCGTGACGTGGGCGGTGCGCGAACTCGCCCACGGCCCCGGGGCCGTCATGGATCGCACCTCGCCGTGGATGGAGGCGGCCGTGGCGGCGCTACGCGAGGTGTTCGGCGCAGGGCCCGTGTTCCGCCGGGAAGGCGGCAGTGTGCCCGTGGTGGGCATGATGCAGCAGCTTCTCGGCGCGGACTCCGTCATGCTCGGGTTCGCCCTCCCCGACGATGGGATCCACGGCCCGAACGAGAAGCAACACTTGCCCACGTGGTTCCGGGGCATCGAAACCTACATCCGGTTCCTGGCCTCGCTGTAGGGCCGGGCGCCGCGGATGCCGGGATAGCGCTATGAGCAGGACAACCAAATGGATGGCCGCGGGCGTCGCGGCGGCCGTGCTGGCGGCGGGCGCCGCGTTCTTGTTGCGGGGAACCGGGGCTGAGCGGCAGCGAAACCTGATCATCATCAGCGTCGACACGCTGCGGCCCGATCATCTCGGGTGCTACGGCTATGAACGGGACACCTCGTCGGCCATCGACTCCTTGGCCGAGGACGGCACCGTGTTCCTCAACGCCTACGCCCAGCGCGCCCTCACCTGGCCGTCCCTCGCGTCGATCATGACCTCCACCTATCCCATCACCCACGGCATCCGCACCAACGGCCTCATGCTCGCCGACGAGCAGCCCGCCCTCGCCGCCGTGCTGCAGGGCCAGGGCTACCGCTGCGTCGCGCTCCTCGCCAACGCGCCCCAGCAGAACTGGCAGGGATTCGAGGAGGTCAAGTGGCTCTACGACAAGCCGCTCACCGATTACGCCATCGAGCAGATCCGCACGCTGCGCGATGAGAAGTTCTTCCTGTGGCTGTTCTACGTGGCCCCCCACGCGCCCTACGAGCCGCCCGAGGGATACGGCGGCCTCTTCGATCCGGAGTACACCGGCCCCATCGACGGGAGTGCCGAGACGCTTGCGGCGATCGGCAAGGATCGCGTCGATCTCTCGCCCGCCGATTTGAACCACATCGTGTCGCTCTACGACGGCGAGATCGCCTTCGTGGACGATCAGATCCAGCGGGTGCTCGACGAACTCCGCGCCCAGGGCCTTCTCGACGACAGCCTCATCGTGTTCACCTCCGACCACGGCGAGGACATGTACGATCACAACTACTACTTCGATCACATGGCTTCGGTGTACGATTCGAGCCTGCGGATCCCCCTGATGTTCCGCCTGCCGGGCACCATCCCGGCCGGCGCCCGGCTCGATCCGCTCGTCGAGAGCATCGACATCGCCCCCACCATTCTCGAACTCCTCGGCATCCGCGCGCCCCGCGCCTTCCAGGGCGATAGCCTCGTGCCCCTCCTCGAAGGCCGCGACGTCGACCTTGGCCCCTGTTTCGCCGAGTGGCAGGATCAGATCGTCACCGTGCGAACCGACGCGCACCGGTATGTGTTCAACCCCCTCGAATGGAATCCCTACTGGCTCAAGGAGCACCCGGAGGTCACCTACTTCATCGATCGGGAAGAGCTGTACGACCTCCGGAAGGATCCCGGCGAGACGACGAACCTCGCGGCGGAGTCGCCCGAAGTCGTGGGCGATCTGCGCAAACGAATCGACGGGTGGATCGGCCAATACGACTGGAAACTGAACGAATTCGACGCCAATCCACACGTCATCGACGAGGATCTCAAGGAAAGCCTCGAAGCGATGGGCTACGTCTTCTGACGAGTCCGGCGGCCCGCCTCTACTCCGCTTTCACGCGGTATACGTGCCGCTCGTAGGCGCCGAAGTCATCCTCCCACGCCCCATCCGCCACCGGCACGCTCCGGCCCTCGAACACGGCCTCCGCGGATGCCGACGGCGTCGGCACGGCAATCCGCACCCGCTCGCGGCGGTTCTGCGTGTTCACCGCGAGCACCGTCACCGCGTCGCCGTCGCGATAGGCGCGGCACAGGAATCCGTCGGCATCGCAACGGGCCTCGGGCGCCGCGTCGAGGCTGTACAAGGCGGGCGTCAACGCGTCCACCTCGATGCACATGGCCCGCATCTCGTCGAAGCACTCCTTTGTCCGCGGCATTTGGGCGAAGTAATAGATGCCGCGCGCGCCCTCGATAAGCGAGCCGTACACCATGCACGACAGTTCCCGCGGCGACGGTTCGCGCGCGATCCCGTAGGCGTAGCCCGTGCTCTGCAGCCACATCCAGACGGGCTTGTTCTCCTTCACGGCGGCGGCCTTCATGGTGCGGACGGCGCCGATGGCGGCCATGGGCGAGCTGTGCGGGATGGGATACACATCCGTCGAGTAGATGTCGCCGGTGTGATCCGTGAGCTTGCTGGCCAGGTAGTTCACATAGGCCGGGTGGGCCGGATCGAGTTCATGGGCCATCTGGATCCGCGCGTCCGCCTCGGCGAACCGTTCGCCGCTCGGCTCATCGTACACATACCAGCACAACAGCGCCGGATGCGCCTTCAACCGCGTGATGTGCTCCGTGAACCGCTCCCGCGTCATCCGCCCGTCCAGCCACGGGATGACGCGAAGCCCGGCCTCGGCGCAGCGATCGAAGATCGCCTCGAGCTCATCCGTGGTCAGCGTCTCGCGGATCTGGATGCAGATGTCTTTGAAGCCCGCCCGCGCCACCGCATCGAGCACGGCCAGATCCGACACGAACTCGATGCCGAAAGAGTGCTGGATGTAGGGCCGGCCGTCCAGCAGGAACCGGCCATGCTCGTCGATCCCCGTCGTGGCCGCGGCCACCGGCCCGGAGATCGTCCGGCCCTGAGCCACGGCTTGCGTGCGTGCCGGGGGCGTCCAGTCGACGCCCGCCTCGCGGAGGGCGAGTTCCTCGTCGCGGAAGTGGAGATGGAACTCCGGCGTCGGCTCGGCGAGCGCCTGAAGCTGGACGGCGTCGATCCACAGCGTGCCCGGGGCCTGCGGCACGATGGACAGGAGCGGCCGGGGCGACGCCTTGATTCCCCGCAGCACGGCCTGCGTCCATTCCGTGCCTACGGCCGCCTGGGCCTCTGCGCCCCCGAACAGGAGCTTCACGGGCAGGCCCTCGCGATCCGCCCTGAGCCATGCCGACAGCACGTAGTCTTTGCCTTCCTCCATGGAACGCACCCAGAGGGAGCGGGCTTGGAGGATGGGCAGTTCGGGCGTGTTGATGATGCGGATGCTCTGTTTCCCGTGCTTGGCGACGGTTCTGTCGAGCGCCCAGTGGGCGCGCCAGAGATCCATGTCGGCAAACCAGGGCATGTCGCCCACGCCCCAGTGGTTGCTGCTCCATCCGTAGGGGATCCCGACGCCGTCGATCTCGAAGCTGCCGTTCTGAAACAGGTTCTCGGCCGGATCGGCGTCGATGACGCGGAGATTCCGCAGCCGATACACCACTTTGCCCGGCGCCGAACCCCACACCGAAAACCGGAACTTGTCCACCTTGTCCCAGCCGTCGGGCGTGCCTTCCGTGCCCAACCGGCCGAGGGCGAGCGAGCGCGTCTGCCACGAGTCGCCGGGCGCGGCGGCCCACGTCGACGCATACCACCCGTTGGGCGTGCCGAAGTAGACGCCAAAGGTTACGTCGAAGCCGCCCGGCTCGGCGGCGATGTCAAACTTGACGTGGCCGGCCTTCGACAGATCGAGCGGCGCCATCCAATCCCAGCAGGCCCGATCCCTGTTCTTGGTGAACGTCGCCTCGCACACCAAACACGGCGCGCCGTCCTCGTCCGCCTCGACGCGCACCGGCCCCGTCCCGAATTGGGGCTTCCAATCCGCTTGGGCCGCTTCCGTCGACTCGTAGGCAAACGCACCGAGCGGCGTTCCCGGATCGAGACTTCCCGCGGCAAGGATCGACATGACAATAGACACCAGCATCGGCCTTCCTCCTGCTTCGTTTCAGGTAGAGTAACGAAGCGGCCGCCTCGAACGCAATGCGGCCACGCCGCTACGCCTGTTCCACGAACTCATGAAGCCGGTGGAAGATCGTACGGTCGTAGTCGTCGCGCTGGCGCACGGTGCGCACATCGTGCAGCTTTTCGAGTTGCTTGATCACCTGCGGCAGCCGCGCGTCCTCGTCGACGAGCAGATACATGCGGCTCACGCGGCCATCACCCACCGGGCCGCACAGGATCCCTTCGATGTTGAACGCCCGCCGCGCGAACAGGCCCGTGATGTGCGACATGACGCCGGCGTGGTTGTTGACTTCAAGTTCGATAACGGGTTTCGCCATGGCTCGCTCCTTTCCCGATTGCGTCACCGGGCGCACTCGTGGCCGATCATCTCGCGGTTTGCGCCGCCCGGCGGCACCATGGGCAGCACGTTCTCGGCGGCGTGAACCGGCACGTTCACGACGGCCGGCCCGGGCTCGGACAGGGCGCGCGCCAGAAGCCCGAGCGGCGCCGGCTCGCCGGCCAAGTCGTAGGCGCGGACGCCGAATCCCCGGGCGATGGCCGCGAAATCGGCCTCCGCCTCGAACTGCGTGGCGTGATACCGGCCCCCGTAGAACATCTCCTGCTGCTGCCGGACAAGGCCGAGCCCGCCGTTGTTCAGGATCAGCACGGTGACGTCCAGATCGAGTTCCGCGAGGGTGCCCAACTCCTGGATATTCATCAGGATCGAGCCGTCCCCGCTGAAGCAGATGACGCGCCGGCCGGGCCGCGCCAGGGCCGCGCCGATGGCCGCGGGCAACCCGAATCCCATCGTGCCGAGGCCGCCCGAGGTTTGGAGCGTGCGCGGCCGCCGGAACGGATAGGCCTGGGCCACCCACATCTGGTGCTGCCCGACGTCCGTGGTCACGATGGCGTCCGGCTCGGCCAGATCGGCGACGCACCGGACGAAATTGAGGGGCCGCAGCGGATCGTCGGCGGGCGGAAGGACAAAGGGATAATCCGACTTGAGCTGGGCGATGCGCCGGCGCCACGCGGGCCGCCTATCCTCGCGGACAGAGCCCGCCAACGCGGCCAACGCCCGGCCCGCATCGGCTACAAGCGAGCGGTTCGCCGGTTTCAGCTTGTCGATCTCGGCCGGATCGATGTCGATGTGGATGACGGCCGCGTGCCGGCAGAACTCGGCCAGCCGGCCCGTCGCCCGATCGTCGAAGCGCGCCCCGACCGCCAGCAGGAGATCGGCCTCATCGAGCGCGAGGTTGGTATACCGCGCGCCGTGCATCCCGAGCATGCCGAGG
>JAFGTL010000457.1 GCA_016934125.1 Candidatus Hydrogenedentota bacterium | reverse complement strand
TGAAAGGAGGTTTGTCATGAGCCGTGTTCTCCCCCCTAATCCCAATCTCACCCAGCTCGCCCATCAGGCCAAGGATCTGCTCAAGGCGCATGCCCGTGGCGATGCGGCCGTCTGCGGCACGCTCCGCGGGCTGCGCCGGTTCGCGGACGCGCCGGACAGCGCGATCCTGGCCGCGGATCTGAAGCTGCACGAGGCGCAGTTCGCCTTGGCCCTCGACTACGGATTCAGCAGTTGGGATGCGCTCAAGCAGCATGTCGCGGCCGGGCGGGCCCCGGCCACCGGCCGGCTGCGCCGCGAACAAGGGCGCGTGTGGATCGAAGGCGTGCCGGAACTGGCCTACGGCCGCAGCGGGGTGACCACGTACGCGGGCGCGCTCGAAGCGGCGCTGGCCGCGACGCCCCATCCGTACAGCTACGATGACATCATGGGCTATACGGGGCTCGCGTTCCGGACGCGGTGGTTCCGCCGGCTGGACAGCCCGGGGTGGTGTCCATCGAGTGTCGTGGGCGAGATGGGCCCCGAGGTGGCCAAGACCGAAGCGGCGACGGGCTGGCGCTTCGAGATCCTCGAACGCATGGCGCGCGAGGAGGATCCGCACATGGAGGAACTCGCCGAACAGATGGCGGCCGCCATCGAGTCGGGATTCCCCATCGTCGGGTATTCGAACCGTCGGATCCTGGACTGCGCCGTGGCCCACGGCGTCGAGCGGCGGCCGGACGGCATCCATTTCCTGTGGCAGGGCTACAACGACGAGCAGAGCGGCTGGAAGCACGCGACCGAAACCGGCCCGCTGCAACTCCTGCTCGCGAACTACGAGGCGCCCGCCGACCGACGCGTCTCCCTGCGCCGCGCATTCACGGAGGATTGGCGGCAACGGGCCCATTCCGCCAATAACCCCGCCAAAGGCGTCGAGGCGGAATACCGTTACGGGGCGTACGCCCTCGAGACGTGGGCCGGCGATCTCACCCACAACGACGACTTCACCGAGGAGGAGCAGGGCTCGCTGTTCTTCGTCACCTGGTTCGCCCATTCCACGCTGATTTGCGCGCGCGCGGCCGGGGCGCGGTTCCTCAACAAGCAGGCCCGAGCCGCCGACGGCGGCCTCGCCGACGCGCTCGCCCGCGCCGCGACGTACTGCGGCAAAGCATCGGCCGCGGTGAAGGAGGCCCAACGGGACGGGGCGTTCCCGCTGCCCTTCGGCCCCGACGCGCGGGCCAAGTGGACGCCCCAGGCGCGAGAACGCGCCATCGCGGCGCTGCACACCATCCGGGAACTGGACGCCGCGGCCGAACGCGAACTGGATCGGGCCTTGCTCGCCATGGAGGCCAAGGCCGGCGACTGAGCCGCGCCTCAAGCGGAACGTACACACCGGCGGGCGTCCGAGTGGGACGTGAAGTGGCTCAGTCGGCTTCCTGCTCGGACTCCTTGCCGCGAGTTCTCTTGAGTATCTCGAGTGCAAGTTGCTTGAAATCGGTGTAGCACCTAGAGACCGCCGCGGCGTGTGCACCAATCGCGCCGTCAGCAGGCGTCAGTTTGAAGATGGGCTGGCGGGCATCCTCGGCAAGGGGCATAAGGCTTTGGTAGTTCTTGATGAAGCCGATCCGGTTGGGATCCGCCTCCATGTCTTGGGCCGGCTGCGAGTCCCGTAGCACGTGCGTCCGATAGATTTCGGGGATCCTCGCAACCCAGCGTTGGTAGGCCTTGACGGGCCGGTTCTTCCGTTCGACGTGCTGCATGACGACATAGCCCGCCGGCCTCATGGCTCCTCGAGGCATGGGAATATCCAGCGTCTCCGGCTTCGCGTCCAAGCGCTTCTCCCAGCTTTTTCGCCATTCGTGGAGGGTGGGCCCCAGGTTTCGGAGCCCTTGGAGCGAGAATAGCCCGGGGGCCAGCGGCATCACCACGAAATCCGAGGCGATCAGAGCCGCACGGTTTAGCGCGCCGAGATTCGGCCCCACGTCCATGAGGACGATATCGGCATCGATCCCTGCCGCGGCATCATGGATGATGCGGTAGAACGCCGTGGTGGCCCGAAAGGCGGCGGGATCTCCGTCCAGGCAGCGTGGCCAACTGTCGGACAGCTTGTCCTCGAATCGCGAAAGGCCGAGATCACCTGCAAGGAGGTGGATATCGGGGGTGATTTCCTGTAGCGGCGCGTCGGCGATATCGCCCAATCCCTCGATGATGAGCGAAATGCAAGTGAGAACGCTCTGGCCCTCACCCTCCTCGGGCCATAGCTGTTCGAGCTCGTCTTCCCGGACGAACATCGTTGTGAGGTTCGCCTGGGGATCCAGATCCACCGCCAACACCCGTTTTCCCAGTTCAGCACACATCCAGGCCACGTGATAGACGAGGGTGGTCTTCCCGACTCCGCCCTTGTTATTGAAGAAGGAAAGGATTCTCACGAGCCGGCCTCGCTGATTGTTGCCAAGAACTGTGTAGGATGGTTCACGTCGAATGTGGCCGGTGGGTTGCCGTTTTCTTGGAGGAACCGCTGAGCCCGGGCGATGCCGCGCCCGAAGGTATTCACGTAGCCGAGGGTCTTCATCGCCTCGGCGATCTTCGGATTGCGGTAGTCGTTCTGATTCGGGAATGTCTCGGGCGTGACAGCACCGTACAGTCCCCCGGCGTTCTGGATCTCGATGTGATCCCGGAACCAATAGAGCCGAACCGGCGCGTTGGATTCGTAGTCGCGATGCATGACGGCGTTCATCAACAACTCTCTAACTGCCGGCGGTGGATAGGGCGTTCGTTGTTGTTCCCTGAGTGCCGAAACGGCCTCGGGCCGGGACGGGAACAGCGTCTTCAAGAAGCTGTCGAGTTCGCGAAGCATGGTGATCAAATCACCGTGGAAGCGGCGCTCGTCCAAGACGTCTGAATCGAGGGTATCGCCGTCGTAGCGGACGTATTGCACGGCGGCACCGGGGAACCAAGTCAGGGGATCCTCCGCGAATAGAATGGCGCCGGCATTCGTTGCGCAGTCACACCCCGTATCCCAGAAACCAAGCGAGGCCATCTGGAGAAACATGTCCCGATCATTTGCGGCAATGAGTTCAGGCGCAATTGCCGCGGTGCGATACGTCAGTTGGTACAGTTCCAGCACGAGATCCTCGCGCGTACAGCCCCTACAGGGCCGAAGGTCGAAAGTACGGACGTTGTATGCGCGCCTCTCAGTCAGGATTCGCTCTTCGTGTTCGTTGGCGATGGCCTTTCGTGGGCCTAGGCGAATCCATACGCGCCCGCGGTAGCGGACGGGGGGCATGTCTGAAGGGCGCACCTCAACGACGGCTAAGTCTCCTTCGGGAAAAGACTTCTTCTCGACTGTGATTGACGGCAAGGGGACGATCTGGCCGGAATCCGCGCAGCCTGAGAGCTGCTGCAGGAGTTGGTCGGTTACCGTGATGCCCTGAATCCCACCGTCCTTATCTCGCGCGCCAATAATGAGATAGCCCGGCTGACCGCTGCCAGGCATGTCATTCGCGAAAGCGCAGATGGCTTCGCAGAACTTCCCGGTGTCGGACGTCGATGTCGTGCGCTCGACGCGATCCGACTCCAGATCGCCCAAGAATCCTCTCAGCTCCTGTTCGCTGATCATCGTGGTTCTTCGCCTTGTGCAACAACCTGGCGCGAGCTGTGTGGCCAACTGCGGCCGGGCGTGTGTCCTCCCCGGCGCGGGAAAGCCCCTTGTGCTTCAGTCCGCTGGTTCCATCCTCCTTGGATAATACACTTTCGGCGCGCAGGCCACAACGCACATAAGAGGCCCACCGGGCGCGTTTCTGCGCGAACACAAGCGTCAGCGCGATCGCGTCAGCTTGTCGTAGAGCGCGGCCATGGCGATCAGGGGGTTGTGGCCGAGGTAGTCGCGGCAGGGC
>JAFGTL010000028.1 GCA_016934125.1 Candidatus Hydrogenedentota bacterium | reverse complement strand
CCAGGAGTTGTCCCCGATGGTGACCGTGCGGCCCTGGAAAGGCGGCCCGGCAGGCATGGTGCAGGCTCCGGACCCGATTGACTCTGTGTTTGTCCGGGTTGTGTCGCCAGTCCTTCGCGAAGCCCCGCGTCGTGCCGCGATTCGCCGCACGCACCACCAGAGGAGCGCCAGCAGGGCCAAGGCCAAGAGCCACTTATTGCCCGTCACTGTAGTCCCTCCTGTTGCCTACGGCACGACGGGCCACCTTGTGCGGCCTCCTGCGCCCCGCCCTACTCGGCCACGGCAAACCGGTAGTTCCAGCGGCGGTTGGGCGCGCTGTCGCCGTGGACGCCCAGTTCGGACACGTCGCCGAACCCGCCGATGTTGTCCGCCCAGTGGAAATCGAAGGCGGGCGGGCCTTCTGCCTGGCCGACGAGCGCCCGGGGCAGGGCGAGTTCGAGGCCGTTGCCGTTGACGCGATACCGGGCCTCGCCGACGCATTCCCACGCGCCGCCGCGCCACGCGCTCACGGCGGCTGTCGAGTCGCCCCACACGGTGAGGTTGACGACGTAGTCGTAGCCGAGCCAGCCCGTGGCCGCGTCCCGATCGGTGTCGATGAGGAGCAGCATCCAGTAGGGATCCGTGTGCGGCGTGATGGCCTCGCGCGTCTGGGCGAAGAAGTACAGACGCTTCCTGTCGTAGGCGGCCTTGAGGATGACGAAATCGTTGCGGCCCGTGGTGTCGCGATACACGAGTTCGCCGTATCCCGGGTGATCGCGATGGGCCACGTCGCCGATGGTGTCGCGGAACTCGGGCGTCACGGCGGCCCAGTCGTCGAAGGCGCCGTCCACGGCGATGGCCGCGGGCCCGGGCGCGGTGGGCGCTTGGCGCACGCCCTTGAACCGGCGGATGTAGCTTGCGAGTTGATAATAGTAGCTGTCGGTGTGGCCGCCGCGCATGGGCTCGCAATCGCGGCTGTACTCGTGGGTGTACTGATCGACGAACAGGCCGGCGGGGTAGTAGCAGTCCTTGTCGGTGTACTTGCTCCACTCGGTGTAACGCCCGGCGATCCACTCGTTCCAGCCCGTCACGAAGATGAACGACGGATCGACTTCGAGGGCGCGCCCCCACTGCTCGGCGAAGTTGAGCCCGAGGTTCACGGCGCCTTCACGTGGATCCTTGGCGCCGTCGTGCCAGCTCCGGCCCATGGCGCCGGCCTTGTGGGCCATGGGCGCGGGCCCGGGCGTGTTGGGCAGGGCGTTCTGGGCCACGCCCACGCTCATCTGCTCGGCTTCGCCGCGGCTGTTCTTGAACACGTGCTGCGGATACACCTCGAGCCAGCTCCACTGATCCGGCCCGTCCGGCCCATCCCAGTAGTCGGGCATGGGCCGGCGGAACGTGAAGAAATCGAGCATCTCCTCGTCTTTGATGAACGCCTTGTTGGCGAGAATGAACGGTTTGCCGTCCCATCGAAACCAAACCTCCGGCCACAGCCCCGGTTTGTACAAGTCCTTCCAGAGCCGATTCACGACTTCGGTGGGATCCCAGAAGGGCGTGATAAACGCGATGGCCGGGGTGCGCGCCCCTTCGGCGCGCATGGCGGTATAGGTGCGGCACAGGGTTTCGTACTCGTCTTTCCACGTCCACGGCGGGTTGGTGGTGTCGAAGAGGATGACGTCGACGCCCGCGTCGCACAGCATGCTGGCGTGTTTGCGGATCACGAAGGGATCCGTCATCTGGTAGTAGCCGAGTTCCGGCTCGCCCCAATGGTGCGGGGCGCCGTTCTGCGGCCAGTCGATGGTGTCCGCACCGCCCGCTGCGGCGATGAGCTTGGTGTTATCGTTCGGGCCGCCCCGGTTCGGCGTGTGCCACGTCCAGTAGAAGATGCCCACCCATTTGTCGTCGCGGGGAGGCCCGGCCTCGTCGGATCCCGGCTGGGTGCGGCCGAGGGCGTCCGTGGCCACCCACGTGTCCGCGAACACGTCGCCATCCGTATACGGCTGGCCCGCATACTCCGCCACGGGCGCCGGCTGGACGGTGCTGCACCCGGCCAGGGCTACGGCGGCCGCCGCCAGCGCGCGCATCCCTCGAATCGCGTCCTTCATCGGGTTCGTCCTTTCCCTTCGCGCGGGCACCCCCGCGTCGCGTTCCCGTGTTCAGCCGTCCACCTCCGGCAAGTAGGCGCCGCATTCGCGCAGCCGGCCCCGGAGCGCCGCCGTGTCCACTTGGCGCGAATCGCACCCGGCTGCCGCGGCCATGGCCGCAGCGAGGCCGGCCGCCTCGCCGGTGTTGAGGCAACAGGCCATGATGCGCACGCTGCCGTTGGCGGCGCGATCCGTCGAGATACACCGGCCCGCCACGAGCACGTTGCGCAATCCCTGCGGCGTGAGGCAGCGATACGGCACGCCCATGCTCCGGCCGGGCGGATAGGCCTGCACCTGGCTCTCGATGGCCGCGCGGATGTCGTCGATCGCCATGGTGGCCCGTTGGCGGGCGAGCTCGCGCGAGCCGTGCACGTCGATGCCGTAGGCATTCCGGCAGATCTCGTCCGGAAAGCTGCGATGGGCGCGGTAATCGTCGGCGGACAGGACATAGTCGCCGTAGATCCGGCGCGTTTCGCGGATGCCCATGAGCGCGCCCGTGGCCACGAGAAACGAGTTCGCGAAGGCCGGCAGGAACTCGGCCAGGGCGTCGCGATACTCGGCGGCCATGGTGCGCCCGAGCATGAGGGCCTTGGACAGGCTCGCGGGATCCGTGTTGTCCACGTCGTAGAGGTGGCCCGTGTTGAAGCCGATGGTGCCCGGGCCGATGGGCATGGTGCACGAGTGGAGTTCGTCGATGTGGGGATACTTGTCCGAGCGCACCGCCTTGTGGATCGGGCTGTCCGGATCGTAGAAGTGGACGCGCGGCCCGGTATTCAGGGCGTATTCGTCCACATTGCCGATGACGAAGCAATGCGTCGCGGGCTGCATGGCGCCCGGCGCAACGGTTTCGCCAGACGGTGCGTCTTCTGCTGAAGGCGCGCCCTTTCCGAAGGGCGCACCCGCCCAGGCCGCGACGTCGCCGTCGCCGGTGCAGTCCACGTACATGCCGGCCCGGTAGGCGGTCAGCCCGGCCTTGTTCGCCACGATGATCGCGTCCACGGCGTCCTCGCCGGCCTTCTCAACGGCGCACACCTGCGACTGGAACAGCACGGTTGCACCCGCCTCCGTCACGAGTTGGTCGTAGATGCGTTTCAGGAGTTCCGGATCGATGGCGGGCGCCGCGAGCGGATTCGCCTCGAGCGCCTTGCGCAGGTGGGGCGTATGCGCCCGGCACGCATCGAGCACGCGTTCGGCCAGGCCGCGCGCGATGATCTTCTCGCGATCGTGGTAGCCGCAGAACCACGGCACTAGCCCGAGCGTGCCCATGCCGCCCAGCGCGCCCGCCGCCTCGATGAGGAGCGTGCGCGCGCCTTCCCGCGCGGCCGCCGTGGCCGCCGCCGAGCCCGCCGGCCCGCCGCCCACGACGATCACGTCCCACGAATCGTCCAGGGCGATGGGCCGCCCGGCCAGGGCATACTCCCTCATCGGTTTCCCCTCCTGCGTGTCCGCGGCGAAGCGCCTAGAACTTGTCGGACGGATGCGACATGGGTTGCCAGGTGTACACGACGGCCGGATAGGCGTGCCTGCGGATGGACAGTTCGTCGCCGGCATCGAGTTCGCGGTAGTCCGTCGAGTTATCGAAGGCGAGCACGGCCGGGCCGCGGCAGATCACCACGCGCACCACCGCCGTGTCGGGCACGACGACGTGGCTGGTGTGGTTGGTGGGCGCTTTGAAGGCAATCCCGATGCCCGCGTGGAACACGCCGCGCGTCAGGTGGTTGAAATAGGCCGTGCTGCCGAAGGGCGTGCTCACCACGAACCCGTCCCCGATGATCTCGTCGTCGCCGTCGTAGGCTTCGCCGTCCACGTAGAGCCGGTAGCGCACGGCCGAGTTGATCCGCCCCATGTGCACGTTGAATTCGTTCATGGCCGTCAGGTAGCAGGCCGGCTCGGCCTGATCCTGCCGGCGCAGGGCGCATTCGAGTTTGAGGAACTCGGTGCGCACGAGCCGGTTCGACGCGAGCCGCCCGATCACCTCCGCGGGCGGATGGGGCATGCAGCGGATGCCCCGCCGGCTGTTCTTGATGGGCACCTTGGGCACCCCCGGCCATTGCAGTTCAGCGGACAGCAGCGTGCCGTCGCCCCCATACGACACGACTACGTCCGGATCGTCGTCGACGACATCGAAGTCGGGATACTTCGCGAGTTCGCCCTTGAGGGTGCCGGATTCTGCACCGTATAGAAGGATTTTCATTCGCTACCAACCGCTCCTGCAGAATAGTGCCCGTGGATTCAGTATAACAAAAGGCGCTACCGCCGCTCCGCCCTATCGTTTCACCGCCGCCTGCACAAACCCGGCCACCGGCCCGGCGCCCGGGCCCGCGTGCAGCTCGAGCCCGGCGCCGCGCTGCACCGCGGCCTCGTACAACGCCTTGGCCGCCTCGTCCGACAGCGAGTTCTTCTGCGCGTCGAGGGGGTTGACGATGAGCGTCGGCGCGGCCAGCCCGGCCGCCAACTCGGGCAGATCATAGTGGCACAGGACGTTCGGCAGGAACGCCTCATGAGACCACGCGTACGACGGCGCTGCGGCCAGCGACTCGAATGACGCGAGGCTGTCGATGGTGAAGGCGCCCGCCGTGCCGCCGTCGATGGCGGCCACGTGCAGCGCGATCACCCCGCCCAGGCCGTGGCCGCCCACTACGACGCGATCCGGTTCGATCTCGGGCCGGGTGCGCAGGTAGGCGAGGGCGGACAGGCCGTCGCGGATGCGCATGGCCATGACGTGGTCGCCCAGGGCCGCGCTGACGTACGAGATCCACCGCTCGCGCGCCCCCCAGCCCGCGAGATCGTACTTCGTATCGGCGGGCCGCGAATCGCCCCATCCCCGGAGGTCGACGGTGAGCACGGCCGGGCCGTCGGTGCCTTCATCGAGGAAACCGGACACGCCGGCCAGCATGCCCTGTCGGCGGAGATCCGTCCAGCGGCCCCGCTCGTCGAAATAGAGCAGGCCGGCCCCCGCCCAGCCCTCCCGGGCGGGCACGAGATACGTGGCGGGCAGTTCGATACCGGGCTCGGGCTCGATCAGGATCTCCTGCACGTGGTGGAACCAGCTCAGCGCGGCCGGGCCCGTCCGCGCCCCGGGCACGGCCACCGGCTCGCCGGCGTTCGCCACGGCCCGGGCCGCCTCGGCCAAGGGCAGGCCGGAGCGGTGGCCGCGGAGCGCGGCGGCCATGTCGCGGTTGACGGAGAAGATGTTGCGATCCTGCCGCGGATGGCAGGCGAGGAGATCGTCGGGCAGTTGTTCGAGGGCGGACTCGTCGATCTCGATTTCCCGGCGGGCCCCGCCGCGCACCCAGCGATCCATCCATTTCGCGAACTCGATGGCCATGGCCACGGTGTAGGCGTGGCCGCCGGGATCGAGGAAGAACTCGAACCGATCCGCGAAGCCCGCCGCGCGGAACGACGCCGCCACCTCGCCGGCGATGGTGCGGCTCATCTCGTCCGTGAACACCTCGTCGGCGGCGCCCGCCATGAGCAGCACGGGCACCGGCATGGCGGCCGCGAGCAGATCCACGTCGTCGTAGGCGCCGAACCGGCCGAACGCGAGGGTTTCCGCGCAGGGGGCGTACTGATCGAGCACGGGATGCTGGGCATTGGGCACGGCACAGCAGGACGGGCCCGCCGCGGCGATCCGATCATCGAGGACCGTGGCGAACGTCGTCGTGGTGCCCCCGCCGCTCACGCCCGTCATGCCCACGCCCCGCGCCAGATCCACGTCGTCGCGGGTGGCCAGGTAGTCGATGCAGCGCACCGCGTCGATGACGAAGTAGCGGTTCGACGAGTGCCCCGTGACGTAGCAGCGCACGCCGTCGCTGAAGTGATCGTTCCCGGCGCGTTTCTCGCCCGCCATGCCCGGGGGATCGAAGGTGACGGCCACGTAGCCCAGCCGGGCGAACACCTGGGCGGGGATCTGGTAGCTGGGGCGCGTCTTGGCGCTGTGGCCCACCGGAATCACGATGGCCGGCCATGGCGGCGGCCATTGCTCGGCCAGGGGCAGGTATACCGAGGCGTTCACGTCGAGCCCGGGCAGCGACTCGAACAGCACGTTCTCGACCACGTAGCCGGGCCGGGCATGGCGCGATACGGCCCGGATGTTCAGGGGACACCCGTCCGCGCCGAACGGCATCGGGCCGAGGGCCTCGCACACGGCCTGGCGCGTGGCGTCGCGCCACGACTCCCACGCGCCCCGTGCCATGGCCTCCCGCCGGCGCTGGGCCGCGGCATCGAGGAGGGCGCAGCTTCGCTCGACGATGTGGCGGGTGAGCATGTTGCGGAGGTCGCCCGTAGGCGGCACCGGGCCCAGGGCGAAGTCGCGGGCCTCATCGGCCCAGGACGGGGGCTCCGCGGCACCCGCCGCCATCACCAGCGCCAGCATGATCATGATCCCCTCCTGAATTCCGCGCGCGACGTGCCGAAGGCATGAGGATTCCACCAGGGGGCACCGGAATTCAAGCAGGCAGCGGAGCAAGGTGCACCGGAACAGCGCGGCCGGCGGATGGCCGCATCAGGCGGGAGGCCACGGGGCGGCGGTCGGGCTGCGTCAATCCTCTGGCGGGGGCTGGGCCAGATCGTGCTCGACGAATTCCTGGATGGCGTCGCGATCGCCCTCGGTGAGCTTGCTGAACAGGATGGCCACCTTGAAGTGGTCGTCGCCCTTCTCATGGGGATCGCAGCGCACCACGATGCCCTCGCATTCGACGCGGCGCTCGAGGGGCTTGGGCAGCTCGAGCACGATGCTGAGCTTCGTCATCAGCGGAACCGGCTTGACAGTATGGCACAGCACGCCGTTCGCGCTGATGTTGTCCACATGGTTGAGTACCCCGGGGCCGCCGTCATCCACCACGGCCGGAAATCCCCGCCAACTGCGCGGATACCGACGCCGCTCCTCCCCGCTGTAATGCATCTCGCTCTCCTCCGCACACGCGCCCGCCAGCCCAACTGCCCCCGTATTTTAACCCTTTATCCGCGCTAATTCAATGGGTTGCATGACGATACGGAGTCTCTGGGCGATCCGGCCGGGATTGTGCGGCCCGTGCTCCTATGTTATGATAGGTTGGATATGGGTGGCACGCCGATGGGCGGGCCGCCATCGGACGAGGAAGAAGACTCACGTTATGAACAACTTGCTGAAACACGTCTCCCTGTGGATTGTGTTGCTCATTTTCCTTGTGCTCGCCCTGAGCACGTTGAACGGGCGTTCCGGCCAGAAAGAGCCCTTGACGGACGGCGATTTCGAGGATCAACTCGTCGCCGGCAACATCAAGGACATCGAGGTGGTGGTCAAAGGCCTCAACGTGTTCCAGTTCAAGGCCGTGTTCAAGGAGCCCGTCAACGGCCACCGCACCATTTCCTTCAATAAGGATGAGTTCCCGGCCGAGTGGAAGACGTTGTTCCAGGAGCAGGGATTCAGCACCGAGGTTAAGGAGCAACCCGTCTTCTGGCAGTCCATGCTGATGAGTTTCCTGCCCCTCATCCTCGTGTTCGGCGTGTTCTGGTTCTTCATGCTCCGTATGCAGAGCGGCAGCAACAAGGCCATGTCCTTCGGCAAGAGCCGCGCCCGCCTCGTCAACCACAGCGACAAAGTCGTCACCTTCGACGACGTCGCCGGCGTCGACGAGGCCAAGGAGGAACTCCAGGAGATCATCGAGTTCCTCAAGGAT
>JAFGTL010000456.1 GCA_016934125.1 Candidatus Hydrogenedentota bacterium | reverse complement strand
TGGCCAGGTGCGACTCGGGCCGCTCGCGCCAGCCCGGGGACGCGCCGTCGGGATTGCGGTGGCTGTATGCCGCGCCCAGGTGGAGCAATTTCCGGCCTTCATCCGCATACCACGGGACACCCGAGATCCGGGCTGTCGCCGCCCAGCCTTCATCCTCGTCGCCGTCGTTGTCGCCGGGGAAATCGTCGCAATCCTGAAACAACCCCAGCGCCCACGCCAGCCGCTTGTTCGGCGTATGGTTCGCCACCATCACGCCCATGTTGCGCCCCGGCGTGAACGCGTCGGCCAGCGAACGCTCCATGAACGTCGTGTACTTGCTGCTCGTCAGTTGCTCGAGGCCGAAGGGCTCCTTGTAGTGCCCGAGTTGCAGCTTCCCGACGTAGGGGATGTTCTGAAGGCCGACGTACACGTCCTTGAACTTCGCGTTCCCGTCATCGCCCGCAAAGTCGTACTGCGCCTTGTAGTAGATGTCATCGTAGATCGTCCCCGAAAGGAAGATGCGCGCCCGCCGGAATTCTCCGCCGTCCTGCTCGTCGCCCACGGCGATCTTGAGATCCTCGTCCTGGTGGTACCACGCCACGTCGTACATGATCCGGCCGCCGACCTGGAGTCTGAACCGGCCGTCTTCCGTCTCGAAACGCAATCCGTCCTTCCAGAAGGCCTTGAAGTCCTTCGAGCCGGCGTTTTGGTCTTCGGCGATCTGCTCTTCAATCTGCGCAACCCGGCCTTCCAGCTCCGCCTGCGCCTGTTCGCGCGTCACCGCGCCGACGGCCGACGCGGCGGCCTGGCTCTTCTCGATGTCGTCGATCCGTTGCTCTAATTGCTGGACTTTGTCGAGCAGCATCCGCTCCCGCTCGGTGAGGCCGGGGTCCTGCGCGTATGCCGTGCCCGCAGCGGCCAGGATCGTCACCATCGAAGCGAAGATCGCTCCCGCCACTCTCATGATGCCTGTTTGCATGAGTCCCTGGTTCCTTCCTAGTAGTTCGTCACCGGCACGTAGCCGATCCCCTGGATGATCTCCTGGCCCTGCTTGCTCAGGTGGATCGTCACGAACTGATGGAGCGCACTCCCCAGTTCCGGATACCCGTTCGTGAACATGAAGAGCGGCCGCGCAATCGGGTAGCTCCCCGACGATACCGTCTGGTTCGTCGGCATCACCCCGTTCACTGCGAGCGCCTTCAACGTCCGATCCACAAACCCGAGCCCGACGTAGCCGATCGCCGCCGGCGTTTTCTGCACGCGCTGACGCACCGCACCGTTGCTGCCGACGTACTCGGCGCTCTCGACGATCTTCTCTTTGTTCATCACGAGGTTCTCGAACGTCTCATAGGTGCCGCTGTTCGTGTCGCGGCTGATCACGACGATCGGCACATCCGGCCCGCCGAGTTCCTTCCAGCTCTTGATCGCGCCCAGGTAGATGGCCCGCACCTGATCGACCGTCAGCGCCTGCACCGGGTTGCTCGGGTGCACCACGATCGCCAGCCCGTCCATGGCCACCACGTGCGCCACGGGCAACACGCCGTTGTCGACCGCCGCCTTGAACTCGGTGTCTTTCATGAACCGCGACATGTCCGCCACCTGGCACGTCCCGTTCACGAGGCTCTTCGCCCCGTTCCCGCTGCCCGACTCGCTCACGGTGATGTTCACGTCGGGGTGCATTTCCATGTAGTACTCGGCGAACGCCTTCGCAATCGGCCCCACCGTCGTCGAGCCGTCCACGACGATGTCGGTTTGCTCCGCCGCCGCCGCGCTTCCCCCGCAGGCCAGGGCTGCGCCCATCAGCAGCGCCGCACCCAGGGCCCCCACCAGTCTCACTCTCGCTGTCATGCGCCTTCTCCTTTGGTTGCCTTCCACACCCATGGCACCCCGGTGCATCGCGCCGCAGGGCCGCCAGCAGTCGCCCGGCGGGTTGCAGGACACACCCAGTCCTCGGTTATCAGTCGAGTTCGTGCGCCCTCATCCCGCCAAGCCGGCACCAGGATAAAGGGGGTGGATTAGGCGCAGTTTGGGCCCGCGCCAAAGAATGGTGAGCAGTGTGTTAGGAATTGATGTGGCCCGCGGGAAACGGCCCGGGCCGCTGCGGGTTCATTCGGCCGGCTCGGCCCCGAAGTCGCGGCCGTCGCGGTTCGGCGACTCCCAGGAGCGCGCCGTGGCGAACACCTGGACGTCCCGCGGCTGCAATCGCGCGACGAACTCGCCGCCCAGCACCGGCGCCGTGGCCGGCCCGTAGAGCTGGTGCATCATCCGGCCTTCGAGCGCGCCCAGGCCCTCGATCACCACGCCCATGTGCGACACCTCATCCTCGTTCACGAGGATCACGAGCCAGTCTTCGCCCGCCTGCCGGCACGCCACCTGCACCTGGGGCGGCGTTTCCCGCGGCATCTCGACGATCTCGATCGTCACGCCCGGCGCATCGGGCGCCACGAGAAAGGGGTGCAACGCGGCCAGTTCGCTTGTGAGCGCGTACAGCGAGCGCCGGAACGGCTCGTGGTCGAGGTAGCGCGAGCCCCAGTACAGAATCCCCCGTGCGCCGCGGGCAATCACGTCATACGCCATGAACCGCGACTCCGCGAAGCTGGGATACGCCGGTTTCTTGTGGCCGTAATAATCGCCCAGGGCGTGCCACGAGAACCCCTGGAGCACCATGTACACCGGCCGGCCCCGGCCCACCTGGTGCCACCGCGTCAGCGCGTCGGCCACGCGCTCGACCGAGCGATCGGTTTCATTCACCGGATAGATATCGCAGCCCGTGATATCCACGAAGTCGAGATACTGCCGCACATAGTACACGTCGCTCTTCTGCGCCTCGTTGATCCAGAGCGGCCGCCCGAGCGCATCGAGTTCGCGCACCAGCGCCGCCGCGGCCCGCATGTTGGGGATGATCTCCGCGGCCTTCTCCTCCGCATAGGCCACCGCCTCGGGCGCTTGCGCCCACCACGCCCCTTTCGTCTTGTGCACGCCGTGCGTCCGATAGAGCCCGCTGTAGGCCGTGAAGTTCCACACCACCTCATCCGGCCCTTCCCACACCGCCAGCGCAGGATGATCCGCCACGGCCGCCACCTGCTCGCGCAACGCGTCCGTCGCCCCCTGCTGAAGGGCCAGCGGAAACACCCCCTGCATCCCCTCAGCCTGCACGCGATCGAGATCGGCCCGGCTGTGGCAATGCACCAGGTTCACGCCGGCGTCGGCCATGGCCTCGAGGGCGGCCTCGTCTTCGGGGAGTTCGTAGAACCCGATGGGAAACAGGCGGACGCCCTCTTTGGTCAGAAACCCGTCCGCCTCCGCCCACACCGAGCGCGGGAGCCCGCCCCACACCGCCGCCAGCGCCAGCGCCACCGCCAC
>JAFGTL010000455.1 GCA_016934125.1 Candidatus Hydrogenedentota bacterium | reverse complement strand
CGAAGACGCCCTCAACGCCACCCGCGCCGCCATCGAAGAAGGGTTCGTGCCGGGCGGCGGCGTCGCGCTGCTGGCGGCCCGGAAGGGCCTCAAGAAGATCGAGGCCGAGGGCGACGTGGCCACGGGCGTGGCCATCGTCGACGCCGCGCTGGCAGGCCCCGTTGCGCAGATCGCGATCAACGCCGGCCTCGAGGGCTCGCTCGTCGTCCAGGAAGTCGCCCGGGCCAAGCCCGGTTTCGGGCTCAACGCCGCCACCGGCAACGTCGAGGATCTCGTCCAGGCGGGCATCATCGATCCGGCCAAGGTGCTGCGCGTGGCCATTCAGAACGCGGTGAGCGTGGCCAGCATGTTCATCACCACCGAATGCCTCATCACCGACATCCCCGAGCCGCCGAAGCCCGCGCCCGCCGGCGGGCCGGAAGGCATGGGCGGTATGGGTGGCATGGGCGGAATGGGCGGCATGGGCGGCATGATGTAGCCGCGCCGTTCACTGCGTCCCGGTATGAGACTCGTCCGGGGGGACTGCCGACAGGCCGTCCCCCCGGTTTCATTTACAGGCGGTGCGGATACACCTCGGAATCCGCCGCGCGCTGCACCGCGAGCGCCTGCCGGCTGCTTCGCAGCACGCGCTCCGTGTGCAACCCCTCGGGATCGGGCCGGCCCGCCACGTCCGCCAGGTAATCCTCCCAGTAGCCCGCTGTCCGCGCCGGCCCCGCCGGTTCCGCGCGCACCGCGTCGTCCCCCTTCGCGTACACGAACACCGTGTCCGTGTGGCCGCTCGTCTCGACATAGCCCTCCGAGCCGCTGATCGAGAACCGCCAGTACGACGGCATCCGGTAGCCGTGGTTTTCCGGCGTGAGATACGACACGTCGCCTGTCACCGCGCCGCCGTTGTCGAGCCGCAGCATAAGCACCGCCCCGTCCTGAAACGACGGATGCTCGAGGAACCGCGCGTTCCAGGCCCGTGCCGCCGTCACCTCGACCACGCCCCGGCCCGTCAACCACGGGATCGCGTCGATGGCGTGGATGGCGAGATCGTTGATCGTGCCGCCGTGCTTGCCCTGCTCGAAATACCAGCCGGGCCGCGTCCCGTAGTTCAACGGATGCTGCCCGTCGAAATGGATCGTGTGCACCTCCCCGGCCACGCCCTCCTTGAGCAGCCGGTGCAACGTCTGGAACGGGCCCGCGTCGCACAGATCCAGCATGCAGCCCACCCGCCGGCCCGTGTCCGCCGCGAGCCGCTCGATCCGATCGAGTTCCGAGAGCCGCGTACACAACGGCTTGTCCGCCATCACGTGCCGCCCCGCCTCGAGCGCCGCGATCAGGCGCTCCCCCCGGATCCCGTAGTAGTCGCCGCACGCCACCACATCGCAGTCCACCTCCGCGAGCATCGCCTCGTACGAGTCATGGGTGATCGCCACCGGGCTCTCCGCGAGCGCCGCCCGGGTGGCCGCGTCCTCCTCGCACGCCGCTACGATCTCCGCATCCTCCCGGCCGGCCAGCAGCCCGTAGAGCGAATTGATGTGCCCATGACGAAACCCGACGAACGCGACCTTGATTGCCATCAGTCGATATCCCCTCTACGTTCTCTGAACTCCGCCCTGTCCCGATTCCCCGCCATCGTGGAACATCGCACCCCCGTTTTCAAGGCTATTCCGCGGAATGCGGGCGCGGGCTGCGTGGTATAGTAAGGGGGAGATCACCACGATGGGAGTATTCGCGCTACAGGCCACGAAGTGGCTCCTCGACATCGCGTCCAGACTCGTCAAGGCGAACGTCCGCGTCCACAATCTCGAGGCCATCCAGGACGACATGGCGGCGATCTTCGTGGCGAACCACTTCACGCGCCTGGAAACCCTCGTGCTCCCCTACGTGTTCAAGAAACACGCAGGGCTCACCGTGTGGTCGCTGGCCCATGCCGGCCTGTTCCAGGGCCGGATCGGCCGGTTCCTGCTGTCCACGGGCGCCGTGTCCACGAAAGACCCCGACCGGGACACCGTGATCGTCCACTCGCTGCTCACGGGCGATCATCCCTGGATCATCTTCCCCGAAGGCGCCATGATCAAAGACAAGAAACTCGTCGACGGCCACGGCGGGTTCCGCGTGTTCTCGGGCGGCCGGATCCGGCCGCCCCATACGGGTGCGGCCGTGCTCGCCCTGCGCACGGAGTTCTACCGGCACAAACTCCGCGGCCTCGAGGCCGACGCCGGGTGCCAGGCCGAACTCGACGAACTCGTGGAGCGGTTCGGCCTCGACGGGCCCCGGCCCGCCATCGAGAAGCGCACCGTGATCATCCCCGTCAACATCACCTACTTCCCGATCCGCGCCCACGACAACCTCTTCCTGCGCGTCGCCCGCGCCACCGCCAAGGATCTGAGCACGCGCGCCATCGAGGAACTCTCCGTCGAAGGCTCGGTGCTCGCCGAGGACACGGACATCGACATCACCCTCGGCGATCCGATCGACATCGGCGCGTATCTGGCCGCGCCCGGGCACGAGGAACTCATGGCCTGCGGGTGCAACGACATGGCGGCCCTCGAACAGGATCCCGGATCCCGCTTCAACGAGGCCGCCCGCGACCTCATGGCCCGCTACATGACGGCCGTCTATTGCCAGACCACCGTCAACCAGGATCACCTGTTCGCCACGCTCATCCGCCATCAGCGCACCCGCCGGTGCACCGAGCGCACCTGCCGCGCCCGCCTCTTCGCCGCGGCCCGCCGGCTCCACGGCCTCGACGGCGTCCATCTCCATCCCGCCCTCGTCGCCGCCCACCGCGACCTCCTCTACGATGAGGACAACGCCTCCTTCGACGCCTTCCTCGACCTCTGCGTGCGCGAGGAGATCCTCGTCCGCGTGGCCGGCGGTTATGTGCGGAACGCCCGCGCGGCCCATCCGCCGGCGGACTTCCACTCGATCCGCCAGCGCGAGCTCACCCGCGTCATCGCCAACGAACTCGAACCCCTCGCCGACGTGACCGCGGCCGTGCGGGAGGTCGCCGCGCTCCCGAAGGACGTGCTGCTCGACGACATCCGGACGGCCCTGGTGCGCGAAGACGAGGCGGCGTTCGAGGCGGACTACGCGGCTTATGCCCGGCCCCACGAGGCCCGGCCGCCGCAGGTGGGGCGCCCGTTCTTCCTCCGCCCCGATCGGATCAAAGGCGGCGTCGTGCTCGCCCACGGCTACATGGCGGCCCCGCTCGAGGTCCGCGCGCTGGCGGAGGCCCTCGTCCGCGCCGGGTTCGCGGTGTACGGCGCCCGGATCCAGGGCCACGGCACCTCGCCTGAAGACCTCGCCGAGACCACCTGGCAGCAGTGGTACGACTCGTTCAACCGGGCCTACGGCATCATGAAGACGCTGACCGGCTCGGTGTTCGTCGGGGGGTTCTCGACGGGCGGCGCCCTCGCCCTGCTCGCCGCGGCCCGGAAACGCCACCGGATCCCCGGCGTGTTCGCGATCAACGCGCCGCTCCAGGTGCGCAACTACGGCGTCCGGCTGGCGTCGAGCATCGTCAGCTTGAACGCGCTGCTGGCGCGGATCCGGATGGACTGGGAATACATCGAGAACCAGCCCGAGAACACGCACATCAACTACACCCGCAACCCGATACGGGGCGCGAGCCAGTTGGCCAAACTCATGCGCGCCACTGAAGACGCCCTCGAACGGGTCTGCGCGCCCACCCTCATCATCCAGGCGCACCGGGACCCCGTGGTCGATCCGGCCAGCGCGACCCTCATCCTCGAGAAGATCCCCGCGCCGGCCAGGGAACTCACCCTGTTCGATCGCGAGAATCACGGCATTATCAACGGCCCCGGGGCCCAGGACGTCTTCGACCGCGTCATCTTCTTCCTCGAACAAACCCGGACCCGCGCCCTCCAGGATTCCAGCGCCCGGTAGGGCCCGCCCATGCCCGCGGCCGGGGGCCGTGCCAGGCCGGGCTCAGAACGGCTCGACGCGCACGCCGAGAAACGCCGCGGCGGGTTCGCGCACGTCGAGGTAGTGGGCGAGCACGGCGCAGCGATCCGCGTCGATGAGGTGGTCGTTGCCTTTCTCGTAGACGATCTGGCCGGCGGTGCCGATCGAGTACGTGTGAGACGCATACTGGGACTCGCGGTCGGGAAGCCGGGGGAACACGATCGCGCGGTCGGCCATGGCGCGTTCGATGAGTTCGGTCATAAACTGCTTGGTCTGGCGGCGTTGGGGCCGGCCGTCGGGGAGCGGGTCGAGGTCGATGGCGGCTCCGAACTCGAAGGCGCGCACTTTCTCGCACCAGTCGGGGCCGATGGCCATGAGGTTATGGGCGACGGCGCGGCCGCTGTTGCCGCAGTCGATGCCGATGCGGCGGAGGCGGTAGGCGCGGTCGATGGCCTCGATGAGTGCCTGTTGGCGGGCGTAGTTAACGCCGCGCAGGTGGACGCGGAGCACGTTGACGAGGTGCGGGGGCGCGGATCGGAACACGACGAACTCGCTCGGGTCGCGGGCGTAGCCGAGGTCGCAGCCGAGGTAATAGGCGCCGGGCGGCACGGGCCCGGGCAGATCGAGGGCGTCGCCCTCTTCGAGGCGGATGTCGGCGGCGTCGAGGCCGTCGTCGACGCAGTCGAGGTAGTCGTCGAGGTTGAACACGGCGTGGGCGGGCGACCCGTGCTGGCCGAGGACGCGGTGGATGTAGCCGGGGGAATCGCGGCCGCCATAGAGGAGGGCGAGTTCGGCGTCTTTGTGGGGGGAGAACTCGGGGTTGAACGACGAGGGCCAGTTGTACTGCTCGACCTCCGGCATGCGCGTCATGCGGTAGAAGGAGTTGCGGAGTCCGTTGGGCACGCCGTACACCCAGCGCCGGCCGCCGCCGTTGAGGGCCTGGTAGAGTTCGGCCCAGGCGGGCTCGGTCATTTCCTGGGCCTCGTCGACGATCTGCCAGTCCACGTGAAGCCCCTGGAAATTCATGCCGTGGGGCCCGGCAATGCGCCCCCACAGGAGGAATCCGTTCGAGAACCGCAGAAACCACGACGGGGACCGCTTGAGTTCGACGAGGTCCGGGGCCAATTCGGGCGCGGACTGGAACCGGCGTACGAGCCGGTGCATGAGGGGGAACAGGTGGTTCTCGCACTGGGTCGCAATGAGGAGTTCGGTGTCGGGCCGGACCACGGCGGCCCAGGCGGCGACGATCTCGATCTCGGAGGTCTTGCCCACGTCGCGGCCGTCGCAATGGACTTTGCGGAGCGCGTGGGATTCGAGGGAGGCGGCCTGGTAGTCGCGCGCGGTCCACGGGCGGCCTTTCGGGTCCTTGAGGAACCGGTGGGCGAACCAGGCCCGTTCGTGCAGGCCGAGCCAGGCCCGGACGGACGCGGGATCGAGGCCTTGGCGCTTGAGCCGGTTGCGGGCGCGGCGTTTGTTCCATGGCGTGGTCATGGGACGGCGAGCCCCGGGGCCGGGTTGGCGGCGGCCTGTCGCGCAGCGCGGCGCTGCTTGCCCTGTTCGAACTGGAGCGCGTCTTCGAGGACGCCGGTGGTCCTGGCGAGGGCGGGTTTCAATGCGGCGGCGAGGCCCTGGGTCTTGGCCGGGGCGGCCGATCCCGCGGACAAGGTGTCGGCGAGTTCCTTGAGCGCCTTGCGCACCCGTTCCCAGGCCTTGGCGAGGGGCTCGACGAGGGGATGGATGCGGGCGGTGAGGGCGGGCGCGTCGCCGGGCGGGTGGGCGTCCGGGGCGGGCTCGGGCACGAAGCCTTCGCGGTTGATGGTGCGCTGGATCCGGCGGGCGAGCAGCCACCAGGTCATGAGATCCTGGGTCTGGATGATGAGCAGGGGCGTGACGGGCACGCCGCGATGGCCGTAGAAGTCGGCCAACCGGCTGACGCACTCGGCCATGAGGGCACGGTCCTCGGCGGGCGGGCCCGGGGCCCCGTCGCCGTCGTCAAACCACCTGGCTACGGCCCTCTTGACGTTTGGTTCGCGATGTCGCATGGTCTAGCACCTCCCCTATCTAATAGGCCAACCGCGTTTACCCCCCCGGGGGGCCAATCGCGCTCAATCCAGCCGTAAATGCGGAGCCAATGCGTCGGGGCCCGGCGTTGAACGCGGCAAAACACGGGGCCTCGAATCCCGAAAGACAGCCCGTTCAGGGGCCGTCGAAAACGTGCCCGATCCGCGTGCGAACTCCGGCCCACACCACGGGGGCCGTGGGTTCAGCCGTCCCGCCGGGACTGGCTGAAGGGGGCCGGCCGGATTCCCACCGTTGAAAACGGTGGGCTATTCTCGTAGCGTCCGTACCGGACGCTCCCGCCGCGTACCCCCTCCGCCTACCGCCTCCGGGAGGCGCACCTCGGGCGCGTCGCTCGCTCTCGGGGCAGAGTCCGGCCCACGCCGGGCTCCGTGCGGCCCCTTTCCGGAATCGG
>JAFGTL010000454.1 GCA_016934125.1 Candidatus Hydrogenedentota bacterium | reverse complement strand
GTGCCCCGAGGCCCGAGGCGAATGCGTCGGGCCGGGCGAGGCACTCGGCGAAGGGGAACGTCTGCGGCGCGGTGACGAGGGCGGCCAGGATCCACGCGGCGGCCATGAGTCCGGCCGCCTTCAGCCGGGCACCGGGCAAGCGCGGGGCGCCGCTCTCAACGCCACCGGCGATGCGACACAGGAAGTACACGGCGAACGCGGCAGCGGAAGCGCAGGCGGCGCCGGGCGCCCCGGCCAGCAGGAGAAGTGTGGCGGCGGATGCGGCGGTGAAGAACCCGGCGCGGCGCCGGCCCTCGAGCATGAGTTCGGCGGCGGCGATGAGTGCGGGAATCCATGCGGCCGCGTCGGTTTCGGGGCCGTAACTCGATGCCATGGCGTAGCCGCTCACCATCCAGCCGATCGAGGCGAACCGCGCGGCAGGGATGCCGAGGCGGAAGGTGCGCGCGCACAGGTAGGCCGTCATGCCGCAGATCCACAGCTTGAGCAGGATGAAGAGGGTGGCCGCCTCGACGGGATCGAGGACGGCGAGGAGCAGACGCGGGGGATACAGCACGGCCGCGCGGCAATCCGCGAGCAGGGGCTTGCCGCCCGCTTCGAGGGGATTCCACAGGGGCCAGTCGCCGTGCCGGAGGGCCCATGCGGCGACGGCGTAGTCCTTGCAGACGGTGCGAAGGGCGTCGACGGCAGCGCGGTTCTCGGCGGGCTGGGCCTCGTCGGCGGTGTACGCGTTCCAGGGCGGGTGCTCGAAGAGATAGCCGGCCGGGAGCAGGGCATGGCCCCGGAACAGCGTGGCGGGGAACAGGATGGCGAGCACGATCACGAGGATCGCGCTCTGGATCATCCATTCGCGCCGAGCGCGTGAACTGGGCCGCATCATCCCGTCCTGTCCTGTCTGTTTTCCCCCGAGGAGCGAGATGCCCCGAAGGGCCTATTGGCGGCGCATGAGGCCGATGCCACCCACGAGGCCCGCGATGAGGGCGAGGGTGGAGATGGCGAGGCCGATACGCAGAGACCACGGGAAATAGGAGAACTCGACGGTGTGTTGGCCGGCGGGCACGACGACGCCGCGGAAGGCGTAGTAGGCCGGGAACACCTCGGCGGGTTCGCCGTCGATCCGGGCCTGCCAGCCCGGGTAATACGAGTCGGAGAGGACGAGCACGGCGCGTTCCGCCGCGTCGACGTCGATGCGGATATGGGTGGGCCGATACTCGGCGATGTCGGCCGTTCCGAGGGCCGCCAGGGCGCCGTCAGCGGCGGCATGGGGCAGTTCGCCCTTGGGCGCCACCTGGATGGCCACGGTGCGCCGGGGATCGAAGTCGTCGCTCAACATGCGCTCAAACAGGGCGTCTGCGTCGGGGATCACCTCGATTCCGGCGGCGAGGAAGGCGCGCGGAAACGCGCGGCGATTCTTGTAGATCTCGCGGCCATCGAGCGTATCCACGTAGGCCATGTCGCCCTTCTCGAGAAGTTCTTCGAGGGGGAACTTGGGATCGTACTTGGGTTCGTGGAGGTAATACTGAATCGAGTAGACGGGCTCCATGGCATTCCACACGTCGGGGCCGAGCTCTTTCTGGAACCGGATCGGGCGTTCGGGAAACAGGCCGTCGTAGCCGAGCCATTCCTCGATACCGTAGTTCGAAATGGCCCCCGATTCGACAGAGCCCTCGGCCACGCCGATCCGCGCGGGCCGCGGCACGCCCTCCAGGAACGTGGTGAGCTTCGTTTCGGGGAAGATCTGATCGCGCGCCATGGTGGGCAGCATACCGCGCATATTGACGAGGAGATCGGCCGCAACGCATACCGTGAGCAGGGCATAGAACAGCCGGGGCCGGCTCGAGAAGCATGAAACGGCCAGGATCACGCATGCGGCCGCCGCGAACAGGGCGACGATAAGGATCTGGATCTGCACGTAGTGCGCTACGCCGCACATGTTGAGCATGCCGGCGTTGAATCGATACAGCACCGTGACGAGGATGGCCACAGCCACGGCGAGCGGGGCGATCCACGCCAGCCCGCGCAACCGGCGCGGACGCGAGAACCAGCGTTCGAGCCCGATGGCGCCCAGCATGGGCAGGGCGAAGTGGGCGAAACAGACGTGGTAGATCTCCTGCATGGAACTGAGCAGGGGGAGCCTGTGCACCCACGAAAGCGTCGGGAAGTCGAAACTGAGCAACACGAAGAACACGGTAGTGATGACGAGGGCCGGCACGCGCGCGCCCGGGCCCTCCGTGGGCGCCGCACCGGCCTTGCCGCGCCGGGCGAGCAACAGCATGATGCCGCACCACACCGCCATGCCGGGGTATTGGGCGCACATGATGTTCGAGTTCCACTTCGAGAGATCGTAGAACGTGCCGTCGGCGGTGGTGCCGAAGAACCGGGGCACCCAGAAGGTGACAAGGGCGCCGGCCGGGAACGCGGCGTGGTGCCCCTCCCCACTCCGGACGCTGTAGGTGTAGCTGTTGACGAGGTATTCGAGGAACGGAATGACTTGCACGGCATACACGAGGAGGGCGAGCGTCCAGGCGCCGGCGCACACGGCGACGGGCGCCCAGAGGCGGCGTCCCCAGCGGCGTTCGAGGATGAGGCGGGCGAGGAAGTAGAGGCCGAGGCCTTCGCAGAAGGCGAAGCAGCTTTCCGGGTGTCCGGCGAACAGGATCAGGACGGCCCCGAACACCATCGCGGAGAATCCCCGGCGATAGCGGCCTTCCAAAACAAACTCGACGCCGACGAAGAGAACGGGCAGCCAGCAGCTCACATCGGGCAGAGGGTGGTAGCACCAGAGCAGGTTGAACGTGGCCAGCATCCACGCCACCGAGAAAAACCGGGCGCCCGGGATCGACATGCGGAGGAGGCGCGTGCACACGTAAGCCGTGATGCCGCACAGCCACAGCCGGAACAGCACGAGCAGGTGCATGGCGAGATCGACGTCGAGGAAGGGCACGATGAGCCGCGGGGGATAGAACAGGGCGGTTTGGTGGTTGGCGAGGAGGGGCATCCCGCCGTATTCGAGGGTATTCCAGAGGGGCCATTCGCCGTGGCGGACGGCCTCCTGGATGAGGAGGTTGTCGGGCCGGAACGAGATGAGCGGATCGAAGAGCAGCCGGTTCTGCGGGCCGTCGTAGCCCTCGGGCCGATAGCGATCCCACGGATGCAACTCGAAGATCATGTCGGCGCTGGATACGAGCCGGCCTTTGAAGAACGCGCCCGGAAAGGCGCAGGCCAGCAGCGCGACAAGCAGGAGGGCGTGCACAAGGAGTTCGCGGGCCGACAGGGGCCTGGCGCGCTCGGCATCCGCCTTCATGACAGGCGGCCCCGAGCCGGCCCGCGCCGCCGCACGCACCAGAGTCCCGCTGCGAGCCCGGCGAGCAGGGCGAGGGTGGACACGACGAGCCCCCAGCGTGCGGAGGCGGGGCGGTAGAGGAACTCGACGGCATGGTTGCCGGCGGGCACGAGGACGCCGCGGAAGGCGTAGTAGGCCGGGAACACCTCGGCCGGTTGCCCGTCGATACGCGCCTGCCAGCCCGGATAGTACGCGTCGGACAGGACAAGCACGGCGTCTTCCTTGGCGGCCACCTCGACGGTGACATGGGTGGCGTCATGGCGGATGATCGCGGCTTCGCCGAGATCGGCAGCGGAACTCTCCGGCAGCGGGCCCGGGGGCGGCTCATGGGTGACGACGCAGCGGCCGGGCTCGTAGTCGTCTTCGAGCATGCGTGCGAACAGGGCGTCTGTGTCCCGGATCGCCTCGATGCGGCCGACGAGATAGGCGCGCGGAAACGCGCGGACATTCTCGTAGATCTCGAGTTCATCGAGCGTCTTCAGATAGCGGATGGCGCCGGATTCGGTGAGTTCCTCGATGGGGAACCGTGCGTCGAACCGCGGATCGTTGAGGTAGTAGCGCACGCTGCACGCCGGCTCCATGGTGTCCCATAGATGGGTGCCGAGTTCTGTCTGGAACCGGATGATGCGCTCGGGGAACAGGCCGTCGTAGCCGAGCCACTCTTCGATGCCGTAGTTGCACACCGTGCCCGAGGCGATGTAGGCCTCCGACACGCCCACCCGGCATGGCTGGGGCTGATCGCGAAGGAACTCGAGCAGCGGCGTGTCGGGAAACACGACATCCCGCGGCAGCGTCGGGTTGAGGCCGTGGCATGCAATGAGGAGATCGGCGGCCAGGACGGCCGTGAGCGCCCCCCACCACACTTTCGGGCGGCGCCAGAGACACGAGAGGACGGCGATGAGGACGACGAGCCCCGCGAACACGGCCGCGATCAGCACCTGGCGATGCACGTAGCCGGTGAGCCCGGCGATCGAGAGCAGTCCGCGGTTGAACCACAGCAGGAAGCCCGTCAACAGAACGACTATGGCGATCAAGGGGATAACCCAGGCCGCCTCGCGGAGCCGGCGCGGCTGAGAGAACCAGCGTTCGAGCCCGATGGCGCCCAACAGGGGCAGGGCGAAGAGGGTGAAGAAGATGTGGTAGAGCTTCAGGAGCGAGTTGAACAGAAACAGATTGTGCACCCACTTGAAGGTAGTGAAATCGAGGCTGATGAGCACGCCGAGGGCGATGGCCGTGAGCAGCGCGGCGATCCGGGCGCGGTTGGCCTTGGTGCGGTACGACGCGGCGACACCGGCCAGGATGAGCATGATACCGAGCCAGACGGCCATGCCCTGGTAGTGTTCGATGGTGAGATTCGAGTTGTATTTCGCCTTATCCCAGAAGGTTCCTTCGGCGTTGGTGCCGAAAAACCGGGGGATCCAGAACGAAATAAGCGCCCCCCCCGTGAGGGGCATGTCGTCGCGTTGGGCGAAGGTGGCGCTGTTGGCGAGGTATTCGATGAAGGTGAACAACTGCACGCCGTACACGAGCAGCGCGAGCGTCCATGCGGCGGAAGCGATGGCGATGGGTTTCCAGAGGGCGGCCCCCCACCGGCGTTCCCAAACCAGCCGGGCGAGGAAGTAGAGGCCCATGCCCGAACACACCGCAAAGGCCACTTCGGGATGGCCGGCGATGAGCACGAGGGTGGCGCCGAGGGCGGTCGTGAAGAAGCCGCGGCGGTAGCGGCCATCGAAGAGGAACTCGAGGCCGACGAAGAGCACCGGCACCCAACCGGCCACATCCGTCTCGGGCCAGTAGGCCCAGACAAGGCAGAATCCGCCCAGCATCCACGCAATCGAGAAGAACCGGGCGGCCTGAATCGACAGTCTCAGGAGCCGGGCGGCGAGGTAGGCGGTGGCGCCGCAGATCCAGAGCTTGAGCAGGATGAAGAGCGTCATGGCGGTGTCGACGTCGAGGAAGAGGAGGACGAGGCGGCTCGGATAGAAGACGCTGCTCTGGCAATTGGCCAGGAGGGGCATGCCGGTGTATTCGAGGGGATTCCACAGGGGCCACTCGCCGTTACGGTAGGCCTGCTGCACGAGGTGGAAGTCGGGCCGGAACGCCATGACGGGATCGAACATGAGC
>JAFGTL010000453.1 GCA_016934125.1 Candidatus Hydrogenedentota bacterium | reverse complement strand
GTATTCAGCAGAACTGTTCGAGATAGGCGGCGCCGCGGAGGAAGCCTTCTTCGCGGGTTTGGGCGCCGTCTTCGTGTTCGATGCTGAGGACGCCGTCGTAGCCGTTCATGCGGAGATGGCTGACGTATTCGCCCCAGTCGATGTTGCCGAAGCCGGGGATGACGTAACGCCACCAGCCGGAGGCGTAGATGCCCACCTGGGCGCGCTTGCGCTTGTCGACGAGCGTGTCTTTGGCGTGGGTGTGGAAGATGCGCTTCGGGAACATGCTGATGGGCGCGAGGTGGTCGCATTCCTGGTGGTAGAGGTGCGAGGGGTCGTAGTTGAGGCCGAAGTTGTCGTCGGGGATGCGCTCGAACAGGGCTTCGAAGGTATCGAGCCCCTGAAGGCAGGTGGCGAAGTAGTTCTCAAGGGCGATGTTGATGTTCTTCTTGCGGGCGTGGGTGAGGATGGGGCGGAAGGCCTTGGGCAGCACCTTCCGGATGGTGTCCAGCTTGCTCATGCCGGGGGCGGGGGCGCCGGCCAGCATGCACACGGTGGACACGCCGAGGGCGGCGGCGGCGTCGATGGTCTTCTTGGCATGGGCCTGCACCTGCTTGACGCCTTTGGGATCGGAGATGGCGCCGGTGTAGTAGGCGAGGGCGGAGATCTCGAGGCCGCGCTCGTCGAGGGCCTCGACGATCTTCTTGACCTTCGTGGGGGAGAGCTTCGCGGGATCGATGTGGTTGCTGCCGGGGCCGGCGGAAACCTCGAGGCAGGGGATCGCCACCTCTTCGGCGAAATCGAGGACGGTTTCGAGCGATTCTTTGCCAAACGGGGATGTCAGCATTCCGATTTTCATGAGTCTTTCCTCCTTGCGATCGCGCGTTGTCGGAACCCCGCAGGCAACCGGCCGGTTCACACGGGGGCGATCTCGGTTACATGTACAGTAGCACTTTCATCACATCGGGTGCGCTGGCCCGTTCGAGGGCGCGCACGCCGTCCTCGATGCCGTAGGTTTCGGTGATCATGGGCCGCACTTCGACGTTGCCGAGGGCGAGCGCCTCGAGGGCCGGCCGGAAGGGGCCGCATCGCGAGCCCAGGATGCGGACTTCGTTGACGACGGGCACGCTCAGGGCGATCCGGCTGGGCTCGGCGGCGGTAGTCTTGAGCACGATGGTGCCTTCGGGCCGAACGAGTTCGAGGGCGCGCGCGATGCCCGCGTCGGAGCCCGTCGCCTCGACTACGATGTCGAATCCGGCGTCGATAGGCTCTTCGACGAGGGCGGTGGCGATGTGGAGCCGCTCGAGTAGTTCAAGTTTCCAGGGGTGCTTGCCGATGCACACGAGCCGTTTCGTGCGCAGCCACAACACCTGCGCGGCCAACTGGCCCAGCTTCCCGTCGCCGAGCACGGCCACCCGATCCTGATCGGTTACCTCGATCTGTTCAAGGATACGGAAGGCCGCCGCGAGCGGTTCGGCGAACACGGCCACGTCGTCGCGGATCGAGCCCGGGGCGAGGTGGAGGTTCTTCTCGGGCAGGGCGAGGTATTCGGCAAACGCCCCGTCCCGGCCGGCGATGCCGAGAACGGTGCGGTGTTCGCAGTGGTGGGGCATCTCGAGCTGGCAGTAACGGCATTGGCCGCATGGGCAGTTGATCTCGCCGACTACGCGCTTGCCGATGAGGTGCTCGTTGGCGGCGTGTTCGACGACGCCGACGAACTCGTGGCCGGGCACGCCGGTGAAGTCCATGTAGCCGTTCAGGATCTCGAGGTCGGTGTTGCACACGCCCGCGGCCAGCGTCCGGATCAGGGCGTCGCCTTCCCCGAGTTGCGGCACGGGGAGATCGACTACGCGCGCTTGGCCGTCGAAGAGCAGTCCGCGCATCGCCACGTCCCCTTTCCACCTTGGTTTGGGCGCCCGCAGCCGCCCTGGCGAGCCGCGCACACACCGGCCATTCAACACGAGCTTGGCGGCCCTGTCAAGGGCGCTTCCGAGATTGCGATACGGCTTGGAGTCACTTGTCGCGTTCGACGATAAACCGGGCCAGGGCGCGGAACGTGTCGGCTTCCGGGCCGAAGGGGGCCAGGGCGTCCACCGCGGCGGCCACGGCCTCGGCGGCGAGTTCCCGGGCGCGATCGAGCCCAACCAAGGCGGGATACGTGGACTTGTCGTTGGCCGCGTCGCTCCCGACGGGTTTGCCGAGCACTTCTTCGGCGCCGACGACGTCGAGGATATCGTCGGCGATCTGGAAGGCGAGCCCGATGTGTTCGCCGAACCGGGTGAGGGCATCGAGCGGTTCCGGCGCGGCGCCCGCGAGCAACGCGCCGGCCCGGACGGACACGCGGATCAACGCGCCCGTCTTGGCGGCGTGGAGCCGGCGGAGTTCATCGAGGGCGAGCGTGCGATGCTCGCTCTCGAGATCGATCACCTGGCCGCCCACCATGCCCGCAACCCCGGCGGCCTGGGCCAGTTCGCGGATGACGGCCGGAACGTTGCACTGGGCCGCCATGTCGAAGGCCATGGTGAGCAGGCCGTCGCCGGCCAGAATCGCGATGGCCTCGCCGTACACGCGGTGCGAGGTGGGTTTGCCCCGGCGCAAGTCGTCGTCGTCCATAGCGGGCAGATCGTCATGAATGAGCGAATAGGTGTGGATCATCTCGAGGGCGCAGGCCACCGGCAGCGCCACGGCATCGTCGCCCGACACAATATCGGCCGCGCCCAAGGCGAGGGCCGGGCGGAACCGTTTGCCGCCGGCGAACAGGCTGTATTCGATGGCCTCGCGGAGCGTCGGCGGGACATCCGCCCAGGAATCGAGGTATGCGCGGAGGGCGCGCTCGCACTTGGCGGCTTTCCCGGCGAGGAATTCGTGCACGGACATCGGAGGGGATCCTCAATTGATCGGAGGCCAGCGTTACCCGAGAGTGTACGGACGGGCCGGGGCGAAAACAAGCGGCGGCCGGTTGCCTTCGGGGAATCTGGCTACACGTATTCGCGTCGGGGACTCCGCTCTGAACATGTCCCCAGATTCCGCGCCACAGACGGCGGGGGCCCGCCACAGGCGGGGTTACAGGTGACACGGCTGCATACACCGCAGCGAGCCCAACGCGAATGAAGGCCGCCGCGACTGTCTGTGGCCTACTCTGTGTTCCGGGCGTCCAGGGGCGGGGGGCCGTCCCAGTTCGCGGCGATCTCATCAAGCTTGCGGCGGACGCCCTCGGGACGCAGCCAACCGTAGCCCGCGCACCCGAGGGTGTGGAGGAGCCAGTTGAAGCTCTTGTCGACTCGGGCCTTGTCCGGCCGGCCGCGGCGGGTGAGGGCCGCCTGGATCTCCTCCTCACTCGGCTCCCGATCCTTCGGGAGCACCCCGGCATAGGGCGTGCACAAGGTGAGGAAATTCTCCGCATACGGCCGCGCATCCTCGTCCCAATCCGCCGGCTCCACCGCCTCCAACTCCCAGTCCAGTTCCCAAAGGCGAACCGTCTTGTCCTCGCTTCCAGACAGCACCCAACGTCCGTCCGCGCTCAGGCACACGGAGGTCACACCGCCCGTGTGTCCCTCGAAGGTGCGCAGGCGTTCGCCCGTCGCCACATCCCACAGCCGGACGGTGTTGTCACTGCCACCCATTTCGCTGCCTCCGGATAACGCCCAGCGGCCGTCCGCGCTCACACACCCGGAGCTGGCCCGGCCCTCATGCCCCTTGAAGGTCTGCACGCACTTCCCGGTAGCTACCTGCCACAGCCTCAGCCTTTTGTCCCAACTCCAGAACAGCGCGCAGTGGCCGTCCGGACTCAAGCACACGTTACTGCTGTCATCTCTATGCCACTTGACGGTACGCACGCACTGGCCCGTGGCCACGTCCCACAGCTTGAGCGTCTTGTCCGAGCTCGCGGACAGGGCCCAGCGGCCGTCCGCACTCAGGGACACGGATTCTATCCAATTCGTGTGCCCGTTGAAGGTGCGCACGCATTTGCCCGTGGCCATCTCCCAGAGCCTCAGCGTGTTGTCCCAGCTCCCGGACAACGCCCACCGCCCGTCGGCACTCAGGCACACGGACTTCACGTGATCCCCGTGGCCCTCG
>JAFGTL010000452.1 GCA_016934125.1 Candidatus Hydrogenedentota bacterium | reverse complement strand
GTGTCGCCCGAACGGGTGATCGTGCGCGTCGACGCGCCCCAGCCGGGCATCACGATCCTGTCCGACACCCTCGCACCCGGCTGGAAGGCGACGTTGGGCGGCGCGCCGTCGCCCATTCTCAAGGCGAACGGCGTGTTCCGCGGAATCGCCACCCCCGCCGGCCGCCACGAGATCGTGTTCTACTACCGCCCCTGGAGCGTCATTGCGGGCGCGGGCATCGCCCTCACCCTCGCCGCCCTCCTGGCCGGAACCGGCCTGGCGGCTCTCGCCCGCCGCGACTAGGTGTCCCCGGATCTCCGGGCGCGACCAACAAGAGTCCCGCAGTTGCGGAAAGGCGCATCCCGTCTGCTGTGGCGCTGTTTCCCGGAGGAATTGGGGCATAGGCTGGCCCCGGGGATCTCCGCGGACAGGCCTGGCGTAGCCGGCCCGGCCCGATTTGCCTTTGATCGGTGGCGTAGTTGTGGTTTAATCGAAGGGACGGGCAGGGGACAACGCGGATGGCCCCGAACTTGCTCCCTTCCCGGCAGGCCAACACAATTTGTGACAGGGGGACACCTCATGGATCTCGATAAACGACTCAAGGACATGGAGCGGAAACTGGCCCAGAAGACGGCCGCCATCGAGAGCAATGCCCAGCAGCGCCTGCGGGCCCTCTCGCGCCGGATCGACGAGGCCGTGGCCAAGATCGGCCGGATAGACGTGCAGACGCCGGCTGGCGTGCAACAGATCGAACTGAGCGTGCCGGCGCTTCGCAGCGAGCGCGTCGACATGAGCCGGGAGCGATCTGTCGAGGCGGTGGACAGCATCATGGAAGCCGAATTCGACGTACATGGCCGGCTTGGCGGCTCCATGGCCGCCTATCCCACCACCTATTGCGAATCCGCCCGCGAGTACATCGAACCCCTCGTGGCCGACATGCCCGTCTCAGACAGCCAGCGGGAGGGCCTGATCCAGCAGATCGAGCAGGCCGCCCAACAGGGCCAGTTGCCGCCCATCCTCCAGAGCCTCGGCGTCCACATCCCCGGCGTCGGCTGCTTCATCAACGGGTGGTATATGGCCCAAGGGGCCGGGGTCAGCCCGCGCGAGCTCTTCGATTCGCCCAAGGGCTTCGCCCAGATCGTGACCACCGCCTCCCACGAGAAATGGGGACACGGGTTTATCACCGAGCTGACCGCCAGCGGCGCGGAGAAGAAGTCCGTGCAACTGGGCAAGCACCATCTCGCCGATCAGTTCGACGTGCGCACCGTGGACACGCCCGACCACGCCCGCCTTTCCGAGCAGTGGGAGATCCTGTTTTTCTCATCCCAGTACGTCGAGGAAGGCTATGCCACGTGGATCGAGCGCTACCTCGCGGAGTGTATCGCCCAACGCAACCCCAACTGCGCCGAGTTCCTTCGCACCGCCCCCTCATTCAGCATCGACGCCATCCACGCCGCCCTCTCCAACGCCCGCGGTGGCGCCGAGTGCGCCCAGGCCATTCAGGCCCTGTTCGCGCCGTCCGCCTCGATATCCTTTGAATCCGTCCATGCCGCCATGGCGGATCTCGTCGCTGCCGTTGACGCCATGGGCGACGCCTTCCTCCACACCGTCGGCATGCCCGGCTGCTACGCCATCGGTTTCTGCATCGTCGACGCCATCGCCCAGCGGCAAGGGCCCAAGTGCATTCCCTTCGCCGTGGCCGCGGCCTGCAACATCCAGTATGGCCTCGCCCAGATATCCAATCACGACCTCCGCAACTACGTCACCACCCACCCGAACCTCAACGTCAATACCCGGCTCGCCCTCATGATGTTCCTTTCCCAAGGCACCAAGGACGATGTCCAGGGCTTCATGGGCCGTGTGCGCGACGAACTTGGCATTACACCGCCCTTCGGTTGATACAGTCCTGTGTTGTGACCGCCCCGTCCCGAACACCTGGCACCGATCTTGCCCTTCCATGCGCGGAGGCTCGAACACCGAGGCGTTTTGAATGAGCCAGTGGCGTGCGTATAATGAGAATGTTGGTGAGTGTCAGGCATGGCGCGGTGCCGCGCCACGCAACGGGCGGGGGAGGCGTGAGTGTGCGGACTCGATCCCAGGAAGCGGGCCGGCCGGGCATATCCGGGCCGGCCACGGACGAGGGGGCCTAGCCATGCAGGATGAGATGGTTCCGCCCCGCCCGCGTCCTAATCCCGAGGATGTCGAGACGCGCGTCGTGCCCGGCCGCGAGAAACAGAAGCCGGCCGAATCCGACGCCGGAAGCGCCGGCGAATCCGCCGATGCCGCGCCGGCCGCGCTGAACTCAGGAACCCGCATCGGCGACTACGAGGTGGAGCGGGTGCTCGGTGAGGGCGGATTCGGCACCGTCTACCTGGGCACCGACACGAAGCTGGGCCGCCCCGTGGCGCTGAAGTTCCTTCGCGACACCATGGATCCGCGCCGGCGCAAACTGTTCGATCGCGAGGCGCGCGCCATCGCCGCCCTGGGTAAGCACCCCTCCATCGTTCAGATCTACGCGAGCGGCGAGCACGAGGGCCACGCCTACTTCGCCCTCGAACACGTCGGCTCGAACGCACTCAAACTGCTCGAAGAGCAACCGAACGGACTGCCCGTCAACGACGCGTTGCGCATTGCGGCCGAGTGCGCCGAGGCCCTGGCCTATGCCCACCGCGAGGGCATCCTCCATCGCGACGTCAAGCCCGCCAATATCCTCATTGAGCCCGAAGACGGCCGCGCCAAACTGGCCGATTTCGGCCTCGCCCGGTTCTATGAATCCGGCGACAGCAGCATGTCGGGCCTGCTCAGCGGCTCCCCATCGTACATGTCGCCCGAGCAGGCCCAGAGCGAGCGCGTGGATAAGCGCACCGACGTGTTCTCCCTCGGCGTGACGCTCTACCAACTCCTGTGCGGCCGGAAACCCTTCGAGGGCCGCAGCCCCATGGATGTCCTGGACAAGATCCGCGCCGACAAGCGTATCCCGCTGCGTTCCCGCCGGCCCGATCTCCCCGAAGCCGTGCTCGCCCTCGTCGAGAAGGCCACCGCCCACGATCTCGCCCGCCGGTTCCAGTCCGCCGACGAACTCGCCCAGGCGCTGCGCGCCCTGCTCGCGCCCGCCGGCTCCGCATCCGCCTGGGACACGACAACCGTCGATCTCCAGCGGGCCGAGGCGCGGAAGACCGCCGAAGACATCGTCTGCTCCGTATGCCAAACCAAGCTCGTGAGCCCGCATCTCGTCAAGGGGCAGTGCAGCGAGACGGGCGCGCCCATCTGCTACAAATGCTGGGCCGCCGGCCACCGCACCAGCGCCGCCGCCCCGCCGGCCGAGGCCGCCGCCGTGCAGGCCTCCCCAGAAGAGGCCGCGCACGACGCAGCCGTGCCCCCGGCGAAGGAGCCGGCCCCGGTAGACAGCGTGCGTCTGGAACAGGCCAAGTCCCTCGAAACCCTCTTCATCCAGGGGATGGCGCACGCCCTGCGCAAGGCGGATACCTGGCCCGGCCCCCGGGCCATGGCGTTGCGGGGCCTCGAGAGCGCTGCGCAGTGGCAGGGCGAGCCCCCGAAAGAGACGGGCCTGACTACCCGCGCCCAACGCATGGCGCTCCACGCGCACCGGGATCGACTTCCCCGGAACCGCGGCGTCCGGATGCATGCCGTGTTCGGCCGGCGGCTGCTCGGCCTGTTCCCAGTACGCCAACACGTCTTCGTCGACGTCCTGAACGCCGCGTCGCTGTCCGGCCTGCTCGACACGAGCCGGGACGCCGAGCCCGCGTCCGCGGCTGAACTCGCCGAGGCCCTCGAACGCCGGGATCGCGCTGTCGGGGCGGAATCGGCAGGCGGCAAGGCCGAGCACATCGCCCTCGCCTTCAGTCCAACCGGTTGGGCCGAAGCCCTGCCCGTGCCCGACGGTGTCGTGCTGATCGATGCGGGCGGCGCAGGCGCCTGGCAGGCCCGCTACGGCGCCATGTCCGAGCCGGCCCGGGCGTTTGTCGAGGCCCTGTGCGATGCGGAAGGCGACAAGGAAAAAGTTGAGCGGTGTTGTGCGGCCATCGCGGCCGAGTCGAACGCCCAGTTCCCCTTGAGCGCGGCGGACATCGCCGCCCGCGAGGGCGTGGCGCTGGACACGGCCGTCGAGGCGTTCCGCCAACTCGCCGCCAAACAACGGCGGTTCGTATTGTGCCAGGATCCCGAGCGGGACGACTGGTTGCTGGATCTCAGATAGTGGAATCACTGTGGAAGGAAATGTCATGGAGTTTTTCAGCAAATTCAAAGAGGCCCTGAAGGGATCGGTGGCCAAACTGCGGCGCCCGGGCGATCCGTCTGCCGAATTGCTCAAGGCCGTCGAAGCCGCGGATAACTGGGATCAGCTCGAACAGCGGCTGATCGAGCTGCGGGCGTTGAGCCGCAAGCGGCAGCAGGAAGTCCTCGAGCGATTGCAGCCCTTGGCCGATCAGATCGAGGCGAAGATCGCCGAAGCCAAGGCGGCCAAGATCAAGGTGATCAAAGAAAACCTACTGCGTCAGGCCCAAGGCTACATGAAGCAGCTCGAGGCCGAAGACGAGCCCGCGCGCATCCACAGCGCCAACAACGAGATGTTGACGGGGCTCATCAAGCAGGTGCAACGGGCCCGCGCCATGACGGAACGCGGCGTCGAGGCCAACGCCATCGATCTCATCACCACCCGGCTCGAAGAGATCGTCGTGTCCCAGGAAGAGGTGTTCGAGGCCGCCGCGGAACTCGAAGAGGCCGGCCGGATCGCCGGCACCGAGGACGTGAGCGTGGAAGGACTCGAACAACGGCTGTCCGCCGTGTACGACACCGGCGCCGAGTCCTCCGAACCCGAACCGGCCAAAGAACAGACAGACAAAGGCATCCGCGACCTCGAGAAGGAACTCTACGAATAGCGGAGGATGGGCGCACGGCCGATCGGAGTGGCCGCGCGCGATCCCTGCGGAGGAGGAATACGATATGGGATGGTGGGACGATCTATTCAAGTCGCCGGTGCGGCGTAAGGCCGAACAGGATCAGAAACGCCGCGAAGCCCTGACCCGCGGGAAAACGGCGCTCCGGCGCGAGCGGCGCGCCATTGCGAAGCGGCAGCGGCAGGCCGAGGATCTCCGGCGGAAAGCCGTCGAACAGGAGAAACAGGGCAAGAGCGTGCTCGCCAAGCAGGCCGTCCGCCAGTTCATCCAGATCGACAAGGAGACCACGGCCCGTTCCATCGCGCTCAGCAACATGGAATACACCCTCGAACAAGTCCAGGTGAAGGATAACTACGACGAGTTCGTGCGCGGCATGAAAGTCGTGGCCGACATCGAAGAACTCGCCCAGCAGAGCGTCGATCCCGACGAAACCCGCGAACGCCTCGCCGATCTCGCGCAGCGGAATCAGGATCTCATCGAGCCCTGGACGGAGTCCATGGGCGTCGACGTGGCCGATGTCGGGGCCCAGGGCGAACTGTCGCCCGAGGAACGGGAAGCCTACAACCAGGTGATCGCCGATGCCGCCGGTGAGATCGAAGGCGTCGGCCGCGCCGCCGGCTCCGAGACGGCCTCACTCGATCAGGAACTCGAGCGGAAGATGGACGAAGCCCTCGGCAAGGAGTAGACGATCATGGACTACGATCGGGAACGCCGCATGGCGGAAGCCCGGGCCAAGGTGGCCCTCGCCGACTCGGACTGGAAAATGGTTGCCTACCACCTGTTCAACGCGGCCCGCATGACCTCGCGCATGGCCCATCAGGCCGAAGGCCGCACACGCGACAGCCTCGTCCGGCTGGCCCAGGCCTACGAGCAACGGGGCGACCGCGCCTTGGCCAAGGTCGGCAAAGGAGGCGCCAAGGACGAAGGCCGCGCCAAGGTCTCCCAGAACGGCCGCCAGGATACCGACGTGGCCCAGCAGGACTGGGTGGTCTCGACGCGGCCCGATATCCGCCTCGATGACGTCGCCGGCATGGGCGAGATGAAAGACATCATTCAGAGCCACATCGTGTTGCCCATGAAACACGCCGACGTCTACGCCCAGTACGGCATCCAGCCCGGCTCCGGCGTGCTCATGTACGGCCCCCCCGGCACCGGCAAGACCTTCGTGGCCAGCGCCATCGCCGGCGAGGTGGACGCCGCCTTCATCCCCGTCGAGATGAAGAAGGTGCTCAGCAAATGGTTCGGCGAAACCGAACAGCTCCTCGGCGATCTCTTCGAGGCCGCCAAGAGCCATCCCCGCTCCGTCGTCTTCTTCGACGAAGCCGAGGCCCTGTTCCCGAAGCGCGGCGGCAGCAACTCCTCCGTGATGGCCCGCGTCGTGCCCCAGCTCCTCCAACTGATCAACGGGCTCGATCCGAACCAGAACTGCATCATCCTCCTCGGCGCCACCAACCGCCCCTGGCTCATGGACGAGGCCGCCACGCGCCCCGGGCGGTTCGGCCGGCTCGTCTTTGTCGGCCCGCCCGATCCCGAAGCCCGCGCCTACATGATCGAGCGCGCCATGCGCGATACGCCCGTGGCCGACCTCGACTACCAGGCCCTCGCCGAACGCACCCAAGGCTACTCCGGCGCCGATCTGGCCGGCGACCGCGACAGCCTCTGCGTCGAAGCCAAGATGGCCGCCCTGAAACGCACCGTGGACGCCGTCGAGCGGGCCGGGGAGGGTGACGTCGAGCCCGAGCCCGTTACCATGGACGACTTCGAGCACGCCCTCGAACGCATCCGCCCCTCCATCAAGGCCGAGGACTTGCAGAAGTTCGAGCAATTCCGCGAGCAACACGACAAGGCCTGAGCGGCCTGAGGCAAACGCCGGGCCAATAGCGGCCTCCCGCGGGGGGGGGCCGAGAGGGAACCTGCGGTTCGGTATCGCGCACCACGGTGAGTGCGGCGCGTGATATACTTGCGGCAGTCATCGGGGCGTCCGGCAGGTGTGCCATGGAGGCGTACAGGGGCCGGGCCTACAAAGCGACGGGGGCGTCGTGTTTGTGAAGAAACAGGAATCCTGTTCCGTTTTCAACTGCGACTCGGGGCTTCTGGGGAAGCTCAAGCTCATGCGGAAGCGCACCCTCGCCAGAACACGCGAGTACAAGGCTCTGTCAAGCTACGAGAAGGCACAGTTGCCCTTGGTGGCTGATATCCAGCGCCGGCTTCAGGATGTGTTCTGGCAGCACATCCTGATCATCTTTGGGGGAGCCGCCGTGCTGTCGTGCCCGCTCTACGTTCTAACGGGGAAGAACTTCTACCTCGCGCTCATGTTGTTCCTCTATGTGGCTGAAGAGCGTATGGGCCGCTGGTGGGCCTATCATGAGTATCTGCGCGAGCAGGCCGAGGCGGCGAACCGCGCGCACGCTGTCCCCGTAACAGAGGCGAACGTCTCAGGCGGAGGTGAGATGACGGTTGACTAGCGATTGCCGGAGGTTAGCGGCAACGTCGACAGGAGTTCTGCGAAGTGGCTTGGCCTTGTTGGGGTGCAGGAACACGCAGGGGGAGTCGGCAGAATGGGATTGCGGAGACTGTTCCGGGTCGAGTCTGCAAGGGCGGTGCAGGGCCTGGACTCCTACCGGGCGTTGTCGAGCGCCGACGCCGCGGCGCTCTACGCACGCATGTACACCGCCGCCCGACGAACGTCAGTCCCCATCCTGTTGGTGTGCGTCGCGCTCTTCGGGAGTGGTGCTTTCGTGGTGCTTGGAGAGATCACCAGCCCCAACACCACCTGCCAGGCAGTCGTGGGTGCACTCGGGGTGTTTGTCGGTGCCATCGGAACTGAGGCCGCTCTCAAGGGCCGGGCCTGGTTTCTCCTTCGTGAGTTTCTGGAGAACGACGCAGGTGCTCTGCCTGACGCTCCAGAGCAGGGGGTGTGCGAGTAGCCAACAATCGCGGCCGGTGATCGCTTCCGGCGGGGCGGGCCCGGCAGATCTGCACGCGGAGCCACCAAGATCACGGAGCGGGCGTCCCAGCGGGACGCCGCGCGAATAGCCCACCGTCTTGACGGTGGGTTTCGAGCCCGTCCCCTTCACACAGTCCCGGCGGGATGCCTGGGCTTGGTTGGCGGGCGGCCGCTGCGTGGCGGGACAGGGGCGTCACAAGCCGTTCGCGGCGAGAATCAACCGGCACGCAGCCCGCACATCGCGCACGGCCTGTGCTTCGAGGAACATGACGCCTTGACGCGTGCACCACGCGTTCCAGGCCCGCACGACTTCCTCCGGCGCGACATCCTCGAGCCCTTCCTGCCACGCCGTTAATGCGGCCCGCGCACACTGCGGACACAGCAGTTCGGTTCTGAACTCGCCTTCCTCCAGATCGTACCTCGGAATCCGACAGAGGATGGTGACGGGGTGTGTCGTGTCACACCACACGCAGAACGCTTTCGCAGGATCCAACAACGCATGCATGATTCTCTGCCCCTCCATATCGCCTTGGCCAGGAGAGAGAGCAAGCGGCGTGCCGTCCCAACGGCGCCCGGCCGCGACCAAACCGTCACAACATCTGCGGCACGGCTCTTGCTGCCCTCCTCCGCGAGGCCGATGAGAAGGAGGAAACAACCATGATCGTGTCAGTTGCACTCGCCGCCCTGTCGGTTGCTGCGGTGCCCGGCGCCGGCATCGACTGGGGCGAAGGAATCGTGCGCGTGCCCGCGCCGGTGATTGAACGCCCCTCCGGGGAGATCGAGACGCTGCGCCCTTCACGGGACAGTGTGGCCCTGTATCTGCTCGAATGCCTGTGGGCCGTTCAGATCGACAGTGACATCCAGGTGAAGGCCGTGTTCGAGTCGCCCGAGGACTTCTGCGATGTCGTCCGCGATGTGTCCGGGCGGCTGCGGGACGGCTTCTTCGAAGTGCCGTTCGGCGGCGACGACGGACTCGTCATGCGCATCCTGCATCCCGAGGCGTTCCGCCCTGCCGCGCCACCCGAAGAGTCTGCCCCGGCGTCCGAGCCCGATCCCGCGGCTTCGTTCACCGCGGAGGAGGCCCGTTCGATGGGCATGGTGGTATCGGAGCGAATCTAGCGAAGCGCCGGGCGTGGCGAAGCGCCGGGCGTGGCGAAGACGCCCAGCGTTGTATCGCCCGAACGACATGGACTATAGTGGCCGAGGCGAAGCGGCGTTCCGCTCGCACACATGAGGACAGAGCGATGAAGGTTGGTGGCCGGTTAGCGGAATTCGCAACGAAGAAGTACAGCATCGCCGTGCCCATTGCGTTGCTGGCACTCCAGTTCTATCTGCTTGTGCGCCCGAATACCGCGCCGCTGGATCCAGCGCGCGCCGAGGCCGCCGATCGCGTTGCGGCCCGCGTCGCCGACACCCTCGGCGAGCACGCCCAGGCGTCGTGGTCGACGGCCTACGTCAAGGTGGCCCGCCTCGTGGGCGATCACGGCGACCACCTCCGCAGCCGGATCGAGGCGGCCCTGCCCGCACGCGTCAACTGCCACCTCGTCACGGACAGTGTTATCGCGGAACTGCGCGACGCGACCGCCGATAAGGCGGCCCGGCTTGGCGTCGTCAATGCGCGCGCAGCCGACAAGTGGAAACGCGAACCGATCGGTTCGCTCGGCCGGGCGCTGGAGATGGCGCGCGACTCCGGGCTGGATCTTGTGGTGTACGGAACCGTGCGCGATTTCCGCTCCCTCCGTGACTTCGTTTTTCTCTCCGTCGACATCGAGGTGGCCGACGCCCGTTCGGGCGAACCGGTCTTCGCCTCGACCTTCCGCGAAGGCGACGAGGCCGTGTTCGCCGACGTGAGTTCGGCCACGTTAACCGTGGAGAGCAAGGGCCTCGGCATGCGCATCGCAGGATGGGCATTATTCGTATTGCTGCTCCCGATCTGCAGCGGCGGATTCTGGAGCGGATTGCTCGCACGCGAGTCAAACGCCACCAACGCGGTGTGCCTGCTCCTGCTCACCCTCCTCGGCACGCTCGTGGCCTGGGTTTTCATGGGGTTCTGGCTCGGAACGCTGTGGCGCAAAGTGGCGCTGCTATTGGCCTTCGGTGTGTCCGGCACGTGGAATCTCTTCATTCTGGGCGTTCTTGAACGCAACCGTGTGGAGCGGAAGTACTCATGAACAGGCCCAATCCGGCCCAGATCGGGTGTAAGCGGACACAAACGAAAGAGATAGAAAGAAAATGGTTGCCCCGTGGTAAATGATGTGCTATACTGCGGTGCCTGTTGGGGGACGAATCGTTGTGCTCCCAACGGGTTGCGTAAGATCTCTGGCTGAAACCGGACACGGGATCGGCCGGAGTGAGGTGGACACTAAACAAGTGAAAGGAGGGATACAACATGTGGCTTTTCTGGTGGTGGTGGGTACTGTGGGCCATCATCCTTTGCAACGTTCTGTAAAGGAAGACTGGCACCGAAGCCCAAAGGCTCGGAAACGAGTCAGAACGCATCTGGGTTCGAAGACTGACGAAAGGAGCGAAATACCATGTGGCTTTTCTGGTGGTGGTGGGTACTGTGGGCCATCATCCTTTACAACGTTCTGTAAAGGCTGACTGAGACCTACAAGTATCTTTCAAGATTCCGTTTAAACGGATGTAGTCATTGAGGGGCGCTTTGCGCCCCTCTCCCCTTTTCTGCCCATTCCGCGCATCCCCTCTCTCCCCGGTCTGTCCCTTCTCGCGCCCGTGATTGCACCCCGTTGTGACGGCCTCGGAGGCCCGGCGTCACAACGCGCGAGTGGCGCAGCAACCTGATCCCTCCGACCGCCCGCCCTCCGATTTGACCGCTGCCGTTGTCCCGTGGCAGACTCTCTCCCGGCATCGAATCGCGAAAGCCCACGGCGGGGGAATCGTAGTGTGCCGGACTCGCGGCAGCAAGGGAGAGGGAGGGGCCTGGGGCCGCCGCTTCACGCTGTCCGAGACGGCCCGATGTCACAACTCCGCCGCTGGCATGGAACTTGCCCGAATCGATAGAAGAATGTGGGCCCGAAGCCCGTTGGGACGACGCGGTCACAACCCCTCCCGGGGGCATTCGCGGTTGAAGGCGGAAGAACGGATGGCGGCACAGGGATAAGGAGGCGGACAACATGAGATACGTAACGGCCGGGCTGGTGGTGTTGGTCCTCGTGACCGGGTGCGCCGTGGATGACGGCACGAGTCTGCTGGATCAGGCCACGGAGGACGCCTTCGCGCAGTTCCTGGCAGCGGTCGAGAATGCGCCCAAGGCGGGCAACATCAAACGGATCGGTGTGGCCTACCTGGACGGGGACACGGGGACCATGACGGACCTGCTTCAGATCTACGCCACGAAGAGCCGCTTCGACATCGTTCTGACGAGCGACGAGGACTGCGGTCCGCTCCTCGAGGAGTGGGCGCGCCAGGCCAAGCGGGATTACATCATCGATCCGGATACGGCGCACGCCTTGGCGGCCCACGGCGTGGACGCGGTGCTTCACGGCACGGTGGAAGCGAAGGTGGAAGACGTGAAGGGGGCCCTGTTCTCCGGCAAGCGCGCCACCGTGAAACTCATGCTGAAGCTGGGCAGTGTGTCCGAGGAGAATCCCGGCCACCTCGTGTGGGGCGAAGATATCCGGGCCGTACGGGACGAGCGGAGTCCCGGCGATCTGTTCATCGAGCAGCTTTACAAGAACAAGGTCCTCGTCATCGCCGTCGGCTGCGTGCTGGTGCTGTTTGTCCTGTTCCTGTTGTACCGGATGGCCGTGCGGCCTCGATAACGGCGCCCGTTGCGAATCGGGCGGAGTGGGGGAGCGGGCCGTGAGCCAGCAGAACGGAGCCGACGAGTCAGGCGCTGACCGAGTCTTCCTCAGCGCCGGTGACAATGCCACGGAGTGGGAGGTATCTGCGCGCCTCGCTCAAGAGCACCAGGCCGTGGCGCTCGAGCCCGGCGAGGTGGTGGCCGGCCGGTTCGAGGTGATCGAGTGCCTCGGGCGGGGTGGCATGGGCGTGGTCTACCGTGTCCGCGACCGCGACCTTCACGGTGAGGAACGCGCCCTGAAGGTCATGCTGCCTTCCCTCGTCGGCAGCGACAGCGCCACGCAGCGGTTCCTGGCCGAGGTCGCCGTTGCCCAGAAGATCCGCCACGACGGCGTCGTGGCCGTGTATGACCTCGGGAAGGACGAGGCCCGCGATCTCAGGTTCTTCACCATGGAGTATTTGCGCGGCCGGGATCTTCATCAGGTGCTCGCCGATCGAGGGGGCCCGCTCCCCGTGGACGAGGCTGTCGGCATCGCCCGCCAGATATGCGCGGCCCTCGCCCACGCCCACGCCCACACGATTCACCGCGACCTCAAGCCGCAGAACATCATGCTCTGCCCGGGCGGCACGGTGAGACTGCTCGATTTCGGGCTCGCCAAGCTTCTCTCGCCGGATGGTGTGGAAGAATCTAACACCGCCCTCGGCACCGCCTACTACCAGGCCCCCGAGCAGGGGGTGCCCGGCGCCGGCCTCGACCATCGGGCCGACATCTATTCTACCGGCGTCATCCTGTATCAGATGCTGACGGGCAGCCTGCCCATCGGCCGTTTCCGCCGGCCGTCGGAGATCGAGCCGGCCGTGCCGAAGGCCCTCGACGAGGTCGTGCTGCGTTGCCTTGAGCCGGAGCCGGGCCGGCGCTACGGCTCGGCGGATGAACTGGCCCGGGCCCTCGATTCCGCCATCGCGCCCCGCCGCCGTCGCTGGATCGCGCTGGTGGCGGGCCTCGTCTTATTCGTCGTCCTTGCCGGTGCTGCATTGACGCTCGCGCCGATTGCCCGGCCGGTGGGCCCTGAGCCCCCTCCAGGCCAAGCGTCCGCGGAGCCGCCCCCGGCCCCGTCCTCCGCCGTCGAACCGGAACCGCCGCCCGCGGCGCCCCCGGCCCCTTCCGCCATTGAGCCTGAGCCGAGCCCTCCGGCGCCCCCGGCCCCTTCCGCCATCGAGTCATCCCCGGCGGCGGCTTCTCCTGCGCTTTCCGTTGTGCTTTCCTTGGGGGCGGGGGTAGGCACCCAGGTTCAGGTAGGCGAGTCGGTGTCGTTCCGGATCGAGGCGTCGGCGCCCGGCACGGCGCTCCTCTTCGCCACGGACAGTGCGGGGGACAGCGTGCTCCTGTTCCCGAACGTATTCGAGCCCGATGCGCTCCTCGAGCCCGGCATAGCGCGCACGATTCCCGCTCCCGGGGGCGCCCACGTCATCCAGGCCCAGCCCCCGGCCGGGCGCACCGTGGTCGATTTGTATGTGGCCTCGCCGCCCGTCGCGCTCTCCCTGGACGAATTCGATCTGGACGCGCGCATCAAACCGTATGCATTCGTCCCGCAAGGCGAAGGCGTTGCGGACTTCCTCCACCGTGTTGATTTGGATCCGGCGGCTCTCGCCCACGAACAGATGGAGATCGAGATCGTTGAGTGATGCCATGATGACCGCCACGAGCCCAGTCCCGGAATCGTTCATTCACGGTGCAATCCGCCGGGCCTTCCTGTTGACGGCGGGCATAGCCGCCTTGGGATGCTTGTCGTTCACGTCGGCCGGCCAAACGGCCGATCCCTTTGCTGACCTCCGAACGACTACGCGCGGGGCGACTCGGGAACTGCGCAGCGGACAACCGGAGCGTTGCGTGGCCGGGAGCCGGGGGTTTGCGGTGGTTCTGCCGGAGGCCGCGCCGTTTGTCGACCTCGGCGCAGCCGTCCTGTTCGGCCGGGACAGCGCAGCCATCCGCGAAGAAGCGCGCGCCCTGCTCGACAAACTGGGCGAGTCCATGGCGCGCGGGCCCCTGCAGGGATACAACGTCCAGATCGAGGGACACACCTGCGACCTCGGGAGCGACGAGCATAACCTGGAACTGTCCCGGGGGCGCGCAGAGAGTGTCCGCGACTACCTCGTCACCCGGTGGGAGGTCGACCCCGGGCGCATCCGCATCGTCGGATACGGCAAGAGCCGTCCCAGATATCCGAACACGGATGAAGAAAACCGCACACTGAACCGCCGGGCCCGATTCATCCGGCTCGAGGAGACGAAGGCGGGCGGGGCCGAGTCCATGGCCAAGCTCGAAGAGGCCCGCACGAGGGGGCTGAGCCGGGGCGAGGTCGGCGGCCTCATCGCGTGCCGGCTCTGGGGCGGGAATTCCGGGTGTGAGATGGCGGAACTCGGGCCGGGCGCAACGCTTGCCTCCGAAGGCGTGCTTCAATTGAGGGTAGATGTCCACGAAGGGTGCCACTTCTACGTGCTGCACAAGTGTCCCGAGGGCAAGGTCGAGTACCTGGTACCGGCTGTCGGCCCCGAGAACCTGCGGTACGGCCGGTGGGTGGACTGGGCCGAACGGCTGTCCCTGCCCGATGCGGACGGCCAGAATGTGTGGAGACTCGTCGGGGACTGCGGGCTGGAGACGCTGTACGTCGCGGCGTCCAGGAAGCCCTTGGCCGACGCGGAACGACTGCGCACGGCGGTCGAACAGGCCGGCACCCGCGACGCCGCGGAGCAAGCTATCCTCGATCAGGCCAGCGAGGTGCACGCCTTCGAGGTGCACCATACCCCGGCGCCGTGAAGGGCGCGCGGTTTCTGCAAGTCCGGGCGATCCCGTTGCCGCTGAAATTTCGTTCACAGCTTGAACGTTAGTTCAGAGTAACATAGAATCCGTTTTGACGAACGGTCAAAAACGGGGGCTCGGCCTTGCTGCCGCGCCTCAATGGGGTGGATCCCGGGCACGTGAGCGGAACAGGCCACGAAGATAAGACAAGCAACGTATCCGACCTCGAAACGGCGGACTGGCTGGACTCGCTGGACGATGTCATCAAGCGGGAAGGGCCCGCCCGCGCTGCCCGGCTGTTGGAGCGCCTTCAGGCGCACGCCCAGGAGGCCGGGCTCCGCCTCCCGTTCTCGGCGAACACGCCCTATGTCAACACGATCCCGGCCGACGAGCAGCCGGTGTATCCGGGCGACCGCGCCCTGGAACGGCGGATCAAGAGCATCATCCGATGGAACGCCATGGCGATGGTGGTTCGCGCGAACCGCGATGAACACGGGATCGGCGGACATATCTCCACCTACGCCTCTGCCGCGACCCTGTACGAGGTGGCCTTCAACCACTTCTTCCGCGCGCCCGGGCCCGATCGTGCGGGCGATCAAGTCTACTTCCAGGGGCACGCGGCCCCCGGCATCTACTCACGGGCGTTCCTCGAGGGGCGCCTGTCCATCGAACAACTGAGGAACTTCCGCCGCGAACTCCGTCCGGGCGGCGGCCTGTCATCCTATCCGCATCCGTGGTTGATGCCCGAATTCTGGCAGTTTCCGACGGTTTCCATGGGGCTCGGCCCCATCATGAGCATCTACCAGGCCCGGTTTAACCGGTATCTCGAGGATCGCGGCCTCAAGAAGGATCACGGCACCCATGTCTGGGCGTTCCTCGGCGACGGGGAATGCGACGAGCCCGAAACCCTCGGCGCCATCACGCTCGCGGCGCGTGAAAGGCTCGACAACCTCATCTTCGTCATCAACTGCAACCTCCAACGGCTCGACGGGCCGGTACGGGGCAACCAGAAGATCATCCAGGAACTCGAGGCCATCTTCCGCGGCGCGGGGTGGAACGTGATCAAGGTGATCTGGGGCTCGGACTGGGACCCCCTGCTCGAACAGGACACGGACGGGCTCCTCGTGAAACGGATGGGCGAGGTGGTGGACGGCGAGTATCAGAAGTACACCGTCGAGTCGGGGCAATACATCCGCGATCACTTCTTCGGCGTCGATGCCCGGCTCCGCCAGATGGTTGACGGCCTCTCCGATCAGCAGCTCCGCCGCCTGAACCGGGGCGGCCACGATCCCGCCAAGGTGTACGCGGCGTATCACGCCGCCACCCGCCACAAGGGACAGCCCACCGTCATCCTCGCGAAGACCGTCAAGGGCTACGGCCTTGGCGAGGCCGGCGAAGGCCGGAACATCACCCACCAGCAGAAGAAGCTCAACGAAGACGAGTTGAGCGGGTTCCGCACGCGTTTCGGCATTCCCATATCCGACGAGGCCGTGGCGCTCGCGCCCCTCTACCGGCCCGCCGACGACAGCCCCGAGATGGCCTACCTGCGCGAGCGGCGGGCCGCGCTGGGCGGGCACATTCCGGCCCGCAGCCGCGAGTGCGCGCCCCTGAAGGCGCCCTCCGCGGATCTGTTCGCCGAGTTCATCGCGGGCACGGGCGAGCGGCAGGTGTCCACGACTATGGCGATTGTGGGCATCCTGACGAAGCTGCTCCGCGACGACGCCCTCGGCAAGTGGATCGTGCCCATCGTGCCCGATGAGGCCAGGACCTTCGGCATGGAGGCCCTGTTCCGCCAAGTGGGCATCTACGCCCACTCGGGGCAGCTCTACGAGCCCGTGGACTCCGACAGCCTCATCTACTACAAGGAGGCCCAGGACGGCCAGATCCTCGAGGAAGGCATCACCGAGGCGGGCTCCATGGCGTCGTTCGTGGCCGCGGGTACGGCCTATGCCACCCATGGCGTGCCCATGCTCCCCTTCTTCATCTTCTACTCCATGTTCGGCTTCCAGCGGATCGGCGATCTCGTGTGGGCCGCGGCCGACATGCGCTGCCGCGGCTTCCTCGTCGGCGGCACCGCGGGCCGCACCACCTTGGCCGGTGAGGGCCTCCAGCATCAGGATGGCCACAGCCACCTCCTGGCCTCGACTGTGCCCACCCTCATCACCTACGATCCGGCTTTTGCCTTCGAGTTGGCCGTCATCGTCCGCGAGGGTATCCGCCGGATGTACGAGGCCCAGGAGAACGTGTTCTACTACCTCACCGTGGGGAACGAGAACTACGCCATGCCCGCCATGCCGGAGGGGGGCGAGGAGGGTATTCTCAAGGGGCTGTACAGGTTCCGGCCGGCCCGCGGTGGCGAGCCAGGGCTCAAGGTGCACCTGCTCGGCAGCGGCGCCATCATGAATGAGGCGCTCAAGGCCCAGGAACTGCTCGCCCGCGAGTTCGGCGTCGCGGCGGATGTGTGGAGTGCGACCAGCTACACCCAACTCCGGCGGGAGGCCCTCGAAGTTGAGCGGTGGAACATGCTCCATCCGGATCAGGAGCCGCGGCGGCCGTATGTGTCCTGTCTCCTGGACGACGCCCCCGGGGCCATCGTGGCCGCGAGCGATTACATGAAGGCCCTTCCCGACTCGATCGGCCGCTGGGTGCCCCAACTCGTTTCCCTCGGAACGGACGGGTTCGGCCGCAGCGAGTCGCGGGCCGCCCTGCGCGACTTTTTCGGCGTGGACGCCCGCCACATCGCCCTGGCCGCCCTGTACGGGTTGGCCCGGGACGGGCGGATGGCCGCGGAGCGCGTGCGTAACGCACTGTCCAAACTGGACATCGATCCTGACAAACCCAATCCGATGACGACTTGACAGGGAAGATCGTGGAATGAATGCCAAGACGCTTGAGTTCAAGTTGCCTGCCCTCGCGGAGAACATCGAGACGGCCACCGTCACGAAGGTGCTGGTGTCCGTGGGCGACGCCGTCGCGGTCGATCAGCCCGTCCTCGAGATCGAGACGGACAAGGCCGCTGCCGAGGTCCCCTCGTCCGTGAGCGGCACGATCACCGAACTCCTCGTCAACGAAGGCGACACCGTGAAGGTGGGCGCCGTCGTGTTTCGCGCGACGGGCCAGGACGCGGCGCCCGCGCCGAAGGCCGACGCGCCTGTCGCAGCCGAGGTGCCCGCCGAACCGGCTCGGCCCGCTGAGATGCCGGCCCCCGTCGAACCGGATTCAGCCGGCCCCGCCCCGGCCCCGAAACGTTCCGGCGCGCCCGGCGTGGCGGCACCGTCGGTGCGCCGTCTCGCGCGGGAGTTGGGCGTCGATCTGAGCGAGGTGACGGGCTCGGGCGCGGACGGGCGCATCACGGCGGATGACGTGAAGGCCCACGCCGCCGGGGCGGGTGCAGCGGAGGCCGGGGCATCCGGCCCTGGCGAGTCGCGCACGACGTCTGTGGAGTCCCTTCCTGATTTCGCACGCTGGGGCGAGATCGAGCGTCAGCCCATGAGCGCCATTCGGCGGCGGACCGCCGAGAACATGGCGCGCGCGTGGGCCACGGTACCGCACGTCACCCAGTTCGACAAGGCGGACGTTACGGAACTCGAGCGGCTGCGCAAGGAGCACGGGAAGAAGGTGGAAGCGGCCGGTGGAAAGCTCACCGTCACCGCCGTGATTGTGAAGGTGCTTGCGTCGGCGCTGAAGAAGTCCCCCCAGTTCAACGCCAGCGTGGATGTCGCGGCCAATGAGGTCGTGTTCAAGAAGTACTACAACGTGGGCGTCGCCGTGGACACGGAACGGGGCCTGCTGGTGCCCGTGATCCGGGATGTGGACACGAAGAACGTGACGCAGATCGCCGTGGAACTCGGTGCGCTCGCCGAGCGGGCCCGGAACCGGAAACTCACGCTCGATGAGATGCAGGGCGGCACGTTTACGGTGAGTAACCTGGGCGGAATCGGGGGAACCGGATTCACCCCCATCGTGAACGCGCCGGAAGTGGCGATCCTGGGCGTGTCGCGCTCGCAGGTGGAAGCGGTGTTCGTGGAGGGCGGAGTCGAGCCGCGCACCATGCTTCCGCTATCGTTGTCGTACGACCACCGGGTGATCGACGGCGCCGACGGCGCCCGGTTCCTCCGGTGGGTGGTCGAGGCCCTGGAACAGCCGTTCCTGGCGACCCTCGAGGGTTAAGCCGGCTCCGCGGGGCGGATGTCCGCCCTCGGGCTCTGGACAGGATTCGAACAGAAGGGGACGTATCGTGAAACCGTCAGTGGTAGCCGTGTTGGATGTCGGAAAAACCAACAAGAAACTGAGTGCCTACAGCCGTGATCTCGAGGTAGTGGCCGAACAGCGCACAACCCTCGAACCGAATGAGCGGGACGGGCTGGAGGTCGAGGCCACCGATGAACTGAACGCGTGGTTCCGGCAGGCCCTGAAGCAACTGGCGGCAGACTGCGATATCCAGGCCGTGGCCATCACGACGCACGGCGCCACCTGCGCCGTGCTTGACGAGTCGGGCGGGCTGGCGTATCCCGTGATCTCCTATACGAGTGAGAAGGGCGCGGAGATTCAGGACGCGTTCTACGAGGCGTTCGGGGATCGCGAGACGCTCCACCGGGCGACCTGCACGCCCGATCTCGGCTTCGCCAACCTCGGCAAGGCGCTCTTCTACCTGAAGACGCGCATGCCCGAGATCTGGGCGCGGTGCCGGCATGCCCTCTTCTATCCGGCCTACCTCGGCTATGAACTCACCGGGCAACGGGGCATGGAACACACGTACTTGGGTAACCACAGCTACCTGTGGGATTTCCACGAATTCACCTGGAGCTCCGTCGCCAAGGGGCTCGGGGCCGACCGCCTGTTCCCCTCCTCGCTCTCCAACCCGTGGGAGCGACTCGGCACCGTGAAGCCGGCGATCGCCGCCGAGTGCGGCCTCAGCCCGGACTGCCCCGTCACCATCGGGCTTCATGATTCGAACGCGAACCTGCTTCCCTACCTGGCCAAGGGATACGAGGACTTCCTCCTCAACTCGACGGGCACCTGGTGCGTGGCCATGCGCCAGTCGAAGACGGCCGACTTCACCGACGAGGAGATCCGCGCCAAGGTGCTCTACAATCTGGACGCCTTCGGTAACCCCCTCAAAACCAGCATCTTCCCGGCCGGCATGGAATACGATACCTTCCGCGCGTTCACCGACGCCCGCGATGAGGCCGACTTCGCCGCGCTGCGCGAGGTGGTCGCCCGGCGGGATCTGTTCGTGATTCCCGGCGTGCTTCCCGATGCGACGGCGTTCCCCGGCGCCACGGCCCGGGTGGTGCACGAGGGCCGGGAGTCGCTGCTTGCCGACCTCGAACGGGACGGCGGGAAGAGCATGGCGCATCTCGGGCAGCACTACTATGGCGCCCTCAATCTCAGCCTGGCCCTGGCCACCCGGGCCACCTTGGGCCGCTGCGGTGCGCAGCCCGGCACCACCGTCCTCGTGGAAGGGGGGTTCGCGAACAACAAGTCCTACTGCGCCCTCCTCGCGGCCTTGTGTCCTGACAACACCATCGCCCTCACCAACATGAAGGAGGGCACCTCGCTCGGCGCCGCCATCACCGGCTGGATGGTGGGCGAAGGACTCGATCTGGCCGAGGTCGGCGCACGGTTCACTATCGAGACGAAGCCGATTCCTGTGGAAGACCTGGGCGACCTCGGGGCCTACAGCGCGGCCTTCGACGCACTCGTGGCCGCGCACTGAGTCCCTGCGTTCCGCCCATGCGGAGGAAGGTGAAGGACACCATGAGCGACGAAGCGAATTCGACTCGGATCGCCATCATCGGCGCCGGCCCCGGTGGATACGCGGCTGCGTTCCGGGCCGCCGATCTGGGCATGCGCGTCACCCTGATCGACCTCGAGGCGAATCCCGGCGGCGTCTGCCTGCACCGGGGGTGTATCCCGTCCAAAGTCCTCCTTCACGTCGCCAAGGTGATGAATGACGCCCGGGACGCCGTGCACTGGGGTGTATCGTTCGCCCCGCCCGAGATCGATTTCGATCGGCTGCGTGCCAGCAAGGCGGAAGTGGTCGAGAAGATGACGTCCGGCCTGGGCCAGCTATCCCGGGCGCGCAAGATCGCCTTCGTGCGTGGCCGGGCGAGTTTCCAGGACTCGACGGTGCTTCGCGTGACGGCTGACGATGGCGCGGAACAGGTGATCGAGACGGACTATACCATCATCGCGTCGGGATCGCGGCCGGCCTGGCTGCCGGACATGTATCTCGAATCGCCCCGGTTGCTGAACTCGACCAGCGCCTTGCAGATGGCCGACATCCCGGGCTCGCTCCTCGTCGTCGGCGGCGGATACATCGGGCTGGAACTGGGCATGGTGTACGCCACCATGGGCAGCGACGTCACCGTTGTCGAGATGACGCAGGGCCTGCTGCCCGGGGCGGATCCGGACCTCGCGGCGATTCTCTCCCGGCGGATGGAGGAACTCATGCACTCCATCCGGCCGAACACGAAGGTGACCGCGATGACGGAGGTTGAACAGGGCATTGAGGTTATGCTTCAATCGGGAGACGGGGAAGCGGTGCCGGAGGTTTTTGACAAGGTACTCGTGAGTATCGGCAGGAAACCCAATTCGAGCGGCCTTGGCCTGGACAGCACGAAGGTCGAGGTCACCGATGACGGGTTCATCCGCGTGGATGAGCACCGGCGAACCACGGATCCCCGTATCTTCGCCATCGGCGACGTGGTCGGCCAGCCCATGCTCGCCCACAAGGCATCCCACGAGGGGCGCGTCGCAGCCGAGGTCATCGGCGGCGCCAACTCCGCCTTCGAGCCGCTCGCCATTCCCGCGGTGGTCTTCACGGATCCGGAAGTGGCCTGGTGTGGGCTTACGGAGGCCGAGGCCAAGCGAGACGGCACGAAGGTGAATGTGGCGCGATTTCCGTGGGGCGCCTCGGGCCGGGCCGCCACGCTTCACCGCAGCGATGGACTCACCAAGGTGATCACCGATCCGGACACCGACCGCGTGCTCGGCATGGGCATCGTGGGCACGGGCGCCGGCGAACTGATCGCCGAGGGGGTGCTCGCCATCGAGATGGGGGCAGTCGCCAGCGATATCGGGCTGAGCATTCACGCCCACCCGACGCTGAGCGAAACCATAATGGAAACCGCGGATTTGATTTTCGGCCAAGGGACGCATGTGTACCGGCCCCGGGCCGGGCACTAGGCCGCAACCAGAGCGGTTTCTTGGGTGACGAGATCCAGAAAGGGGGAACATGAAGGGGCCGAATCTACTGTTCATCTTCACGGACGAACAGCGGGCAGACACGCTTTCCGCCTATGGCAACCACCATATCCACACGCCGCATCTCGACCGCCTCGCATCCGAGAGCGTCCTGTTCGAGAAGTGCTATGTGACGCAGCCCGTAAGCACGCCGTCCCGATCCAGCATCATGACCGGCCTTTACCCCCATGCAAACGGTTGCACCCAGAACAACGTCCCGCTCGCCGACGGCACGCCCTGCATCACGGAGTTCCTCTCCGGTTATCGGCCCGCCTACTTCGGGAAATGGCACCTCGGCGACGAGATCTTCTCCCAGCACGGCTTCGAACACTGGGTCAGCATCGAGGACATGTACCTTCCCTACTACCGGAACGGCCGTGACCGCTCAGAGCGATCCACGTACCACCATTGGCTTGTCGACAAAGGATACGCGCCGGATTTCCAGGACGAAGACGCCGGCGGCCCGGGCCAATTCTCGCGCCGAATGGCGGCGGGCCTTCCCGAGGAACACGGTAAGCCGGCGTTTCTGGCCCGCGAAGTCTGCCAGTGGCTCGAGGCGCGCACGCACGATCAGCCCTTCATCGGATACGTCAACTTCCTCGAACCCCATATGCCGTTCACCGGGCCGCGGGATGATCAGTATCCGCCCGGAGAAGTGGCGCTGCCGCCCAACTTCGATCACATTCCCGACAAGATGAACCATCCCAAGGCCCGGATGCTGTACGAGCGCTACAAATGCGGATTCGGAGGCCAGCCGCTCGACTCGGAGGCCGGTTGGCGCCGGGTGATTGCCAACTACTGGGGGCTGGTCAGCCAGGTGGATACCGCGGTGGGCGCCATCCTCCAGGCCTTGCGAAGCCACGGCTTCGCCGACAACACGATCATCGTGTTCACCAGCGATCATGGCGACATGATGGGCAGCCATCGCCTGCTCGCCAAGTCGGTGATGTTCCAGGAAGCGATCACGGTGCCGTGTTTCATCAAGGTGCCCCGGGTGGCCCCGCGGCGCGAGGCCCGCAACATCAGCCAGATCGACCTTGCGCCGACACTCCTGGACCTCCTGGGGCAGCCCATTCCGCCCGAGATGCAGGGCCAGAGCCTGCGGCCCCTGATCGAGCGAGGCCATCCGCCCGAACGGGAAGACGTGTTCGTGGAATGGAACGGCTCGGATTGCGGCATCGAGCAACTCGAACAGAGCCGGGATGTTCCCGACTACCTCGCCCACCTCGGTACGTGCGAGGAGTTGGCCGCGGCCATTCGCGACCCCATCCGCACCGTCATCACCCCGGACGGCATGAAGCTCAACTACAGTCCGGTGCTCGGACACCACGGCCTGTACAATCTGAGTGAGGATCCTTACGAAACGAACAACCTCTACGGCCAGCCCCGGTATAGCCCGCGCATGGAGGATCTGAAGGAGCGGATCCGGGCGTGGGGCGTCCGGGTTGGCGACGAGGTCGCGGCGGCCATCTGAGGCGTCCGGCGCCGGGCCCGACGCCGCGAGACTGCGGCAACAACCACGGAGTCGGAGCATGTCCGTTCGACACCCGGGCCATCGGGGCGTGCGTGGCGCACTGTGCCTGTGTGCCTTGGTGCTGTGGTGCTGTGCGGCCGCGGCCGACGCGCCCGTCACGATCCGGTTCTGGCATTTCTTCGACCTGGACGCGTGGCGGACGTTCGGGGCGCTCATCGACGAGTTCAACGACACCCACCCCGACATCCGCGTCGTGGCCGAATACCAGGGAGCGCACGGGCTGTTGACGCGCAAGCTGATCGCCGCGATCGTCGCGGGCGTGCCCCCCGAGGTCACCACCGTCGGCTGTAACGAGATTCCCCGTCTCGCCGACACCGGGTGGCTCGTGCCCATCTCGCTGTCCGAGGCGGCTCGGGCCGACATCTACGAGTCCCTCCAGCGAGCGTACACCTACCGGGGCGAGTTGTGGGCCATGTCCGTCGAGGGCGCGGCCTACGGCCTGTACTGGAACAAGGCCCTGTTCCGCGAGGCGGGACTCGAGGAGCGCCCGCCCGAAACCTGGGACGAACTGATCGCCGTCGGCAAGGCGCTCACCCGCGATCGCGACGGCGATGGGGCCCCCGATCAGTGGGGGTTCATCCGGGGCGGCGCGGACGCGGTGGGCCCGAGTACGATCTTCAACATCTACTTCGCCAACGAGGCCGCGCTGCTCGATCCCGACGGAAGCCGCGTGCTCTTCGACACGCCCGAGGTGGTCGAGGTGCTTCAGTTGTGGAAGGGTCTCGCCGACACGCATCACATCACCGAGAACGTGCTGCCGCCGCAGCCCATCGAGCGCGGGTTGATTGGCATGTGGATCGGCGGTTCATGGAGCTATAACGATCTGGCAAGAACCCTCGATATCGGCGTCGCGCCGATCCCGCCGTTGCGCCGCCGCGCTACGCTGGCCGGGCCCGACGCGGTGGTCATCGCGCGTTCGACACCCGAGAAAGAGGCCGCCGCACAGGCCTTCGTGCAGTGGCTTACTGCACCGGAGCAGTTCGCCCGCGTCTGCATCGAGCTGGGCTACCTGCCCATCCGGGAGTCGCTGCTGGCCGTGCCCGAATACCAGGCGTATCTCGCCCGGAATCCCGAGAAACGGGCCCTCAGCGAGGCCATGAAGTATCTCTACATCAAGCCGCTTCACGGCGCGTGGAGCGAAATCCAGGAGGCCATGCACACCGCCCGCGAGAAGGTGGAGCGGGGCCTGCTCGATCCCGCCGCGGCGGCCCGGGAAGGCCAGGAGCGGGCTCAGGCCGTGCTCGATCACTACATCGCCGAGCAGGCCGTCGAGGAAGACCCCGTGGCGCGGCGCCGGTTCCATCTCGCCGTCATCTGGATTGCGGCCGGCGCGGCCGCCCTTCTCGGGTGGCGCCTCATCCGCGAGTATCGCAGGCTGCGCGCCGATGGACACCGCGTTCAGTGGGCCGGATACGCCCTCATTCTGCCCCAACTCGCCCTGTTCTGCCTCTTCGACGTGTTCCCCATCGGGTTCGCCCTCTACATGAGCTTCTTCCAGTGGGATATGCTGACGCCTCCGGCCTTCGTCGCCCTGCACAACTACCTGCGCGTGTTCAGCGATCCCGATTTCCTGGCCGCGCTCAAACGCACGCTGATCTGGGTGGTCGCGACCGTCCCCGTGAACACGGCCATCGCCCTCGCCGTCGCCCTCCTGCTGAACACGCGCATCCGCGGCATCGGGTTTTTCCGGCTCGTGTTCTATTCGCCCAGCGTCACCTCCGGCGTCGCCCTCGCCATCATCTGGTGGTGGATCCTGAACGGCCACAGCGGCCTGCTCAACTACGCCCTGCAATGCACCGGCATCCAGCGGCTCCTCACCGCGGCCGGAATCGGGCAGATCGACTGGCTCAACGACGAGCGGTTCGCCCTGTTCGGGTTGATCGTCATGGACTGGTGGCGGGCGTTGGCGGCCTTCCTGATCTTCCTCGCGGGCCTGCAGGGCATCCCCGACAGCCTGTATGAGGCCGCGCAGATCGATGGGGCGGGCCGCTGGGTGCGGTTCCGGAGCATCACCTGGCCGCTCCTCATGCCGGCGACGTTTTTCGTCGTCGTCACGACGGTGATCGCGGCGTTCCAGGTGTTCGAGCAGATCTACGTGATGACGGTGGGGGAAGGCGGGCCGAGCGGCAGCACGACGACGGTGAACTTCTATCTGTACAAGAACGCGTTCAACTGGTTCCGGATGGGATACGCATCATCCATCGCTTACGTGCTCGGACTGCTCGTGCTCGTGATCACATTGGTGCAACGGCGGTTTCTGGGCAAGGAAGTCGAGTACTGAGGCGCGTCGCGCAGAGGAGGACATGAGGTGTTCTGGGAACGGGCGATCAAGGCGGCGACGTGGGCCTGCCTCCTGGCAGGCGCCGCGATCGTCGTGGGCCCGTTCCTGTGGATGGTGTCGACATCGCTGAAGCCGCTCGAAGACATCTACACGTTCCCGCCCGAGTGGATTCCCCATCCGCCGCAATGGGGCAACTACGCGACGATTTTCCACATCGTGCCGCTGGGCCGGTTTTTCGGGAACACGGTGTTCGTGACGGCTGTGGTGGTTGCGTTGCGGCTGGTGATCACGACGATGTGTGCCTATGCGCTGGCCCGGCTCCGGTTTCCGGGCCGGGATCTCTTCTTCCTCGGCATGATCGCGACGATGATGATCCCCGGCGAGGTGCAGTTGATCCCGGGTTTCGTCATGATGCGGTGGTTTGGTTGGCTGGACACCTACAAGGTGCTCATCATTCCCCGCATCGAGAGCATCGTCCACATCTTCCTGATGCGCCAGTTCTTCCTGACGATTCCCCGCGATCTCGAAGAGGCGGCCATCATCGACGGCTGCGGCCATTTCCGCATCATCCGTCACGTCATCGTCCCCCTGTCGAAGCCGGTGCTGGCCCTGGTGGCCCTGTTCGCCTTCAAGGCCATGTGGAACGACTTCATGTGGCCCCTGATCATGACGAACAGCACCAGCATGAAGACGCTTCAGGTGGGCCTCGCCCTGATCAATACCCAGCAACGGGAAACCGGACTCAACCTGCTCATGGCCTGCAACGTCGTATCCCTCTTGCCTATCCTCGTTGTCTTCTGGCTCACGCAGAAGACGTTCGTCAAGGGCATTGCGCTTACCGGGCTCAAGTGAGACGCCGCCCGGTGTGCGGGCCACGATGGCGCGCCCTATCCCGTTTCTGCTACGGTTGTGGCGGCATCGCCGGCTTGGGCGTACGGGAATCGGGAGGAATGAACGCATGGGTATGGCAGAGAATCTGCACCGGGCATCGTGGGGCATCGTGGTGACGGCATGGGCGCTCGGATCGGCGTCGCTGAACGCCGCGTTTGCGGCCGGACAGGACGCGCCCGAGCCCAACCGATGGGAGAAGGATATCCAGGCCTTCGAGAAACGCGATGCGGAGAACCCAACCGTTGAAGGCGGAATCGTCTTCGCAGGCAGTTCGAGCATCGGCATGTGGGATCTGAAGCGCTGGTTCCCCGGCATGAATGCGCTGAACCGCGGGTTCGGGGGCTCCTCATTTTCCGATCTTGTCGTGTTTGCGCATCGCATCGTTCTGCCGCACAAACCCGCCACGGTTGTCCTCTATTCGGGCGACAACGACATCGCCGGCGGCAGGAGCCCCGAGCAGGTGGCGGCGGACTTCAAGAAGGTGCTGGGCATCATCCACAAAGGCCTGCCCGATGCGCGCGTGCTCGTCGTGGCCATCAAACCGAGCATCGCGCGGTGGGGGCTTGTCGGCAAGATGCGGCAGGCCAACCGCCTGATCGAGGCCATCGCCAAGGAAGACGCCCAACTCACGTACATCGACGTCGACACGCCCATGCTCGGGCCCGACGGCAAGCCCCGGGCCGAGTTGTTCCTCGACGACGGGCTCCACCTCAACGCGGAGGGATACCGGCTGTGGACGTCGATCCTGATGCCGTATCTCAAGCCGGCGCAGGAGGATACCGGGGATGCCAAGCCCGATCAGGCGAAGACGAATTGACGCGCGTTGTCGATGTATCATCGCGCCGCGACGTGGCGCCGGGTAATGGAAAGGAATCGT